>DATBCA010000336.1:0-3695 GCA_036270715.1 Solirubrobacteraceae bacterium | reverse complement strand
CGCCAGCCGCGCGTCCCAATTGGACTGTTCGCCCAATCCCCGGCCGCATCTTACTCTCGCGGCGCCTCCGCGCGGTCCCCCCCCCTACGGCCGTAGCGCCCGCGCGTGGCCGCTATACCCGCACGCCCTTCCGCGCGGCGGCTACGCCCGCACGCGCTCGCCCTTGGGGTCGAACAGCGGCTCGCGTGACACCTCGCCGCCGACCCACTCGCCGAAGATGTCCACCTCGACGCGCGTCCCCAGCTCGACCTCCGCGGGCAGGTACGCGTACGCGATCGAGCGCCCCACCGTGTAGCCGTAACCGCCGCTCGTCACCCGCCCCACCGTCGCGCCCTCGACGCGCACCGGCTCGTTGCCCAGCGCCACCGCGCGCGCGTCGTCGAGCACGACGCAGCGCAGCCGCCGCCGGAGCGGCGCCGGCGTCCCCTCGCCCTCGAGGCCCAGCGCTCGCGACCCGAGGAACCCGCCGGCCTTGCGCACGGCAAACGAGAGTCCCGCCTCGAACGGCGTGTCGTCCGCCGTGATGTCCGCCGCCCACACTCGATAGCCCTTCTCCAGCCGCAGCGAATCGATCGCGCGGTAGCCGCCGGCGACCAGCCCGTGCTCGCGACCACCGTCCCAGATCATCCTCCACAAACCCGCCCCGTACTCCGTCGGGCAGTAGAGCTCCCAGCCCAGCTCGCCGACGAACGTCACCCGCAGCGCGCGCACCGGAACATCGCCGACGGCGATCTCGCGCATGCTCATGTACGGGAACTCGAGCTCGTCGTCCGCCAGCGGAGCGAGGATCTCTCTCGCGCGTGGCCCCCACAGCGCGAAGCACGCCCAGCGCGCCGTCACGTCTGTGCAGCGCACGCTTCCGTCGTCCGGCGCGTGGCGGCGGATCCAGCTCAGGTCGTGGTTGCCGAACGCCGTCCCCGTCACTATCGAGAACACTTCCTCCTCGACGCGCGTCACAGTGAAGTCGCACTCGATCCCGCCGCGGCCGTTGAGCATCTGCGTGTACGTGATCGCGCCCACCTCGCGCACCACTGCGTTGTCGCACAGGTGTGAAAGCAGCGACGCCGCGCCCGGGCCCGCGACCTCGAGCTTCGCGAACGAAGACTCGTCGAACAGCCCCGCGCGCTCGCGCGTCGCCACGTGCTCCGCGCCGATCGCCGGCGACCAGTTCATGCCCGCCCATCCCCTCGGCCGCAGCGACTCGTCGCCGGCCGCCGCGTTCGACTCGTACCAGTTCACCCGCTCCCACCCCGACTTCTCGCCGAAGCTCGCCCCGTGGCGCTCGTGCCACGCGAACGCGCTCGAGGTCCGCAGCGGCCGGCCGGCCAGCCGCTCGTGGCCCGGGTAGCGGATGTCGTAGTAGGTCTCGTAGACCTCCTTCGCGCGCTTGAGCGTGTACGTCGGCGAGCGAAAGTGCGCCCCGAACCGGCGGATGTCCATCTCCCAGACGTCGAGCGACGGCGCGCCGTCGAGGATCCACTCCGCGACCAGCTTGCCCATGCCGCCCGCGCCCGCGAGGCCGTGCGCGCAGAAGCCCGCTGCCACGAAAAGGCCGTGTACTTCCGTCTCTCCGAGGCAGAACTCGTTGTCCGGAGTGAACGCCTCCGGGCCGTTGATCAGGCGCGTCACCGTGATCTCGTCCATCACGGGCACCCGCCGGCGCGAGTTCGCCACGATCTCGCTAAAGCGCTCCCAATCCTCTTCCAGCAGGCGCCCGTTGAAGTCCTGCGGGATCGCGTCGCGGCAGTGCTCGTCGAGCGCCCACGGCGCCGAGTCGCGCTCATAGCCGCCCATCACCAGGCCGCCGCCCTCCTCGCGGAAGTACACCAGTAGATCCGGATCGCGGAGCGTCGGCAGGTGCTCGCCCGGGACGCGCTCGCGGAACGGCTGCGTCACCAGGTACTCGTGCGCGAACGGCACCACCGGCACCCGCACCCCCGCCATCCGCCCCAGCTCCGCCGCGAACATCCCACCCGCGTTCACCACCACCTCCGCCGTGATCTCGCCGTGCTCGGTCTGCACGCCGTCCACCCGTCCCCGATTCACCTTTATTCCCGTCACGCGCGTATGTGTGAATGCGCGTGCGCCCCCCGCCCGCGCCCCGTCCACCAGCGCCGTCGTCAGCAGCGACGGGTCGAGGTAGCCGTCGCTCGGCAGGTACGAAGCGCAGCGCACTCCCTCCGTGCTCATCAGCGGGAACAGCTCGCCCGCCCGCTCCGGCGAGATCAGCTGGAGCGGCAGCCCGAAAGTCTCCGCCCACGCCACCTGGCGCAGCACCTCCTGCTCGCGCTCGAGCGTGCTCGCCAGGCGGATTCCCCCGCATTCGACCCAGCCGCAGTCGAGCTGCCTGTACAGCTCGACCGAGTCCATCATCATCCGCGTCAGCGTCAGGCTCGATCGCAGCTGGCCCACCAGCCCCGCGGAGTGGAACGTCGAGCCGCTCGTCAGCTCGCTGCGCTCGAGCAGCACCACGTCGCGCTCGCCCAGCCGCGCGAGGTGGTACGCGACCGCCGCTCCACCCACGCCGCCGCCGACGATCACAACGCGCGCGCGGCTCGGAAGCTCACGAGGCCGCGGCAAGCCACTCCTCGAACTCGGCGCTCTCCGTCGCCGAACGCATGCGCTCGAAATGCGCGCGCGCGTATCCCTCGAAGTCGAACTCGAGCTCCGAGATCAATCCCTGCAGCACGCCCCACGCAGCCTCGCGCGCGTCCGAGAGCACGCGCATCAGCTTCAGCGTCGCGCGCTCCCTGTCCTCGGGTTCGCGCAGGAGGTACGCGCCCAGCAGGCGCTCCTCCGCGTCCGCGTCGAAGTCGTTGTTCACCGACACGTTGCCGAGGTCGAAGTACGCGTGGCCCATGCCCGCGTACTCCCAGTCGACCATCAGCACGCGGCCGTCGTCCGTCGCGATCACGTTCCCCGCGAGCAGGTCGTTGTGGCACGGACGCTCGCGCTGGTCGCCGAGCGTGTCCGCGATCCGGCCCGCTGCGCGCCGCGCGGGCGCGAAGTCGCCGGGGAGCTCCGCTCCCCGGGCGGTCGCCGCCGCCGCATAGTCGTCCAGCAGGCTCGGCACGTCGAACCGGGCCCGAAGCCTCGCGCCCGAGTCGTGGAACGCGCGCAGCGCGCGCGCAACCTCCGCCGCCCGCGCTGCCACGCCCGCCGGCTCGAGCGCGCTGCACGTCACGTACTCCGTCACCAGGAAGCCCTCGCCGTACGCCGCCACCGCCGGTGCGATCCCCAGGCTCGCCGCCGCCTCGTTCGCCATCCGCTCCGACTCCCGGTCGATTCCCAGGACGTCTGTCCGCGCCCCGTGAAGGCGCACGACGTACGCACGTCCGCCCAGGCGCGCGCGGAAGTTGCGGTTCGTGATCCCGCCCGTCAGCGCCACCGGCTCGCCCTCGCGCGTGCCCAGCGCCGCCTCGACGCTCGCGATCGCTTCGTCCAGCTCCTTCATCTCGGTCCCCGATCTCCCTCCATAAGGACTCGAACGTATACCTTCAAAGTCCGGCGAGCATCGCCGCGCGCAGAGCACGCGCGCAGAAGCAGGGTCGTCTCTAGCACGCCGCCGCGCGCGAGCGCGTGCGCCACCGCGCAGCCGACCACGCCGCCCCCGATCACCGCGACATCCGCCTCCCGCGCGGCCATCGGACATGCTCTGCGCGCCCCGCTCGCGCGCGCCGTAAGCCCCTGGAGCC
>DATBCA010000335.1:0-3922 GCA_036270715.1 Solirubrobacteraceae bacterium | reverse complement strand
GAGCCTGGGTTCGCGACGGCCGCGGCGCCCGCGCGCACCATCGGTCGCCTGCGCACCGCGAGCGATCCGCTCCTCGAGAGCGCGGTCGACGACGCGCTGCGCAGGGCGGAGCTCGAGATCGTCGAGCTCGAGTGGCAGGAGCTCGAGGCGGGCACGGGCTGCTTCACGACGATCTACTTCAACGAGTTCTGGCGCTCGGATCGCGAGCTCGTGCAGTCCGACCCCGACGGAGTCGGCGAGGACGTCAGACAGGCGCTAGCGATGGCCGAGTCGTTCCGCCCGATGCTCGAGGACGCGCTGCGCACGCAGCGTGAGTGGCGCAGCTCGCTGCTGGCGCTGTTCGATCGCGTCGAGCTGCTCGCGCTGCCGACGCTGCCGGTCTTCCCGCCGCGACTGGACGCGCTGAACGCCGACACGCTCGTCGCCACCGCCGTCGAGATCACGCGTCACGTCTCGCTGTTCAACGCCGCGGGCGTGCCGTGCACGGCTCAGCCGGTTCCGGCTGCAGGCGCCGAGCTGCCGGCCAGCCTTCAGCTCGTCGGGCCCCTGGGCGGCGAGGAGCTCCTGCTCGCGACGGCCGAGCGCGTCGAGGCGGCGGTCGCGTAGGCCTACGGCCGCGGCGGGCGCTCGCCGTCGTAGTAGTCGACGGCGTCCTCGATCCGGAACATCGCGCGCAGCCCGCCCCCCGCCGGCAGGCGCTCGAACGCGCCGAGCTTGCCCGAATCGGGATACGACACGACATCGGGCTCACCGCTGGAGCTCAGCGCCAGGAAGCGCACGCGGGCGGCGCTGCGGTTGACGAGCTGGTGGCCGCCCGCCTCGCCGCGCAGGAAGGCGATCACCTCCCCCTGCGCGAGCTCTCGCCACCCATCGGGCGTGCGCAGGCTGGGCGTCCCCTCGAGCACGATCACGAGCTCCTCCTCGGTGAAGTGGAAGTGGTAGGGGTACGCCGCTTCTCCGGGCGCGATCTCCCACAGGCTCAACCCCAGGCGCTCGCTTCCGGCCTGCCGTCCGAGCCTCGCGCGCAGCGCGCGAAAGCCATCGTGCTCGCGCGGCTCGTCGAACTCCGGCTCGTTGATGTTCGGCACTACGCGTCCTTGAACGCCTGCAGCGTGTAGCTGCACGCGAGCCTCGATGGACGGTCCTTGAGCCTGAACTCTCCCGAGTCCAGCCGCTCCATCATCCCCGGGAGCGCGTCCCACGGCACGCTGTCGTGCTCGGCGAAGCCCGTGACGCGCATGCCGCGCGAGATCAGGGCCGTGAGGATCTCGCCCAGCCCGTGGTTCCAGTTGTGCGTCTCGTTCGTGTCGAACACCGTTTCGGTCTCGACGTAGGTGCCGCCTTCGGTGAACACGAGCGGCTCCTCCGTCTCGAAGTACGGGTACTCCACGAGCAGCTTGCCTTCGTTTCGCACGTCCTGCAGCGACCACAGCATCGGGTGCCCCTCGCGTATGAACAGGCGCCCGCCGGGCGCGAGCAGATCGGTCACCACCTGCGCCCAGCGCTCGATCCTCGGAAGCCAGCAGATCGCGCCGATGCCCGTGTACAGGAGGTCGAAGCGCCCGCGGCCGAGGACCTCGACGGCGTCGTATGCGTCGGCCTGCACGTACTCGATGTCCGCGCCGACGTCCGCGGCCAGCCGGCGCGCCTGCTCGAGCGCCGCGGGGGAGAAATCGAGGCCCGTCATGCGCGCCCCGAGGCGCGCGAGCGACAGCGTGTCGGTGCCGATGTGGCACTGCAGGTGAAGGCCCCGCAGGCCGCCAATGTCACCCAGGAGCGGCAGGTCGAAGCGAACGACGCCGCTGAGGAAGGCGGGATCGCTGCGGAAGCGCTCGAGCGCGTAGTCGGCCGAGGCGGCGTGCGCCGGGACCCGCTCCTCCCAATTGGCGAGGTTGACGTCACGGGAGTCCGGCACCCGAGCGATTCTCTCACGCGGCTGACAAGCTCGGCCTACTCGAGCACCTCCGATCCTCAGAAGTGGCCGCTCATACCGGCGCCCGAGATCTGGCGCGTGTCGGTCCGCGCGGGGCGCAGAAGCATGATCTCGGCCGGCACGCGGTCGATCAACCACAGCAGGTCGTCGTGCGTTAGCCCCGAGCGCTCGTCTTCGGGCACCGAGACGATGATGCGGTCGAACTGCTCGTTTTCGAGGATGTGCCGCAGCGCATCGCGGTAGGAGCGCCCGCGCGCGACGCGCGACTCGGCGGGAATTCCGAGCGCGGCCGCGCGCTGCTCGATCGCCTCCAGGAGCGGCATGCCGCTTTCGCTCTGCCCCGGCACGGGCGTGTCCAGGGGCAGGTTCATCGGCACGCGCGCAAGGAACGCGGGCATGATCGTCGCGTTCTCGGCTTTGGCGAGGCGCGTCGCCGCCTCGAACGCGCGGCGTGAGATCGCTTCGCCTGTGAACGGGAGCAGGATCCGGCGCACCGGACGGGTGCGCTCGCGACGCCGGACGCGCCCGTGTGGCGGCAGCCAGAATCCCGCGCCGATCCCGAGCGTCGCGGCGGCGACGGCGATCACGATCGTGACCGAGGTGCTCACTGCGCCTCCTGCGGCAGGCGGCGCGCGCGGTCGGCGACGATACGCACGTCGACGCCCGGGAGGCGCTGGATGATGCGGTCGTGCAGCGGCGCGCGCAGCCGGGCGAGCCCGCGCGCTGGCCGTGCGCGGCCCATGAGGATGTACGTGACGCCGCGCCTGCTCGCGACCTCGGCCACCGCGGCCGCGACGTCGTCGGATTCCTCGATCAGAAGATTCACCCCGAGCACCGAGGCGAGTTCGCGCAACGCGTGCAGCGAGCGCTCCTGGTCCTCGCCGAGCCGCTGATGCGGGGCGCGCACCCACAGCAGCTCGAGCTCCCCGCCCAGCCGGCTGGCCGAGCGCCACGCGCGGCGCACGAGGCGCTGCGCACCCGCGTAGGGCTCGACCAGCGCGAGCAGCCGCTCGCCCACCGCCTGCGGCGCGTCGGCGGCGATCGATTCGTGCGAAGCGACGGTCGCCGCGGTCAGGCGCTTGGCGCCGACCTCCTCAGCCACCTGGCGCAACGCGACCTCGCGCAGCGCTGTGAGGTTCTCGATCTTGAAGAAGTTGTTCAGCGCCGCGTCGACGCGCTCGGGCGGGTAGATCTTGCCCGCGCGCAGGCGGCCCAGCAGCTCGCCGGGTGCGAGGTCGATCAGCACCACCTCGTCCGCGCGCGTGAGCACCGCGTCGGGAATCGTCTCGCGCACGCGGATCCCGCTCAATTCGGTGACGCGGTCATTCAGCGACTCGAGGTGCTGCACGTTCACCGTCGAGACCACGTCGATGCCCGCGTCGAGCACGTCCTCGACGTCCTCATAGCGCTTGTTGTGCTTGAGGCCTGGAGCGTTCGTGTGGGCGAGCTCGTCGATCAGGCACAGCTCGGGCGCGCGGCGCAGGATCGCGTCGAGGTCCATCTCTTCCAGCGTCGTCTCGCGGTAGCTCACGCGCAGGCGCGGAATCAGCGGCAGGCCCTCCGCGAGGCGTGCGGTCTCGACGCGCCCGTGTGTCTCGAGCAGGCCGATCACGACGTCGCGCCCAGCCTCCTGTTCGGCGTGTCCCTCCTGGAGCATGCGAAACGTCTTCCCAACCCCCGCGGCCATGCCGATGAGGACTCGGTGCCTCCCGCGGCGTCGCGGCTCCTCCATCAGGCGCGCAGCCCGCCTCGTTGGTCTCGGTCATCGCCGCGCGCACCCCGCGCCGGAGCTTTGCCGCCGCGAGCGTCATCCGTCAGTCCACTGCGTCCAACCATCGCAGGACATCATCCAGGGCGAGGACCAGGGCCGCCGGGTGGATCGGCACGTAGCACGGACCCGCACCGTCGGAGAGGAGCACGCGCAGCTTCGCGATCCCGCACGAGTCGGCGGGCGTTCCCGAGCGCAGCTTCGCGGCAATCGCGAGCATC
>DATBCA010000334.1:0-4585 GCA_036270715.1 Solirubrobacteraceae bacterium | reverse complement strand
TCAGCTACGTGATCGAATGGTTCCCGCCGGCGGCGAGCAAGCAGGCCCACCGCACGGACACGCTCTACCACGTGCTCGTGATCGCATGCGTGCCGATCTTCGTGCTCGTCACGGGCGTGATCCTCTACTGCGTGTGGCAGTTCCGCATGAAGCCCGGCGAGGAGCTCAAGGACGGGCCGCCGATCCACGGCAACACCCGCATCGAGGTGCTGTGGACGGTGCTGCCGGCGACGCTGCTGATGAGCATGATCGGCTACTCGTTCGTCGTGCTGCACGACAACGAGAAGAAGCCCGCGCAGGAGATCCGGGTCGAGGTGATCGCGCAGCAGTTCGCGTGGACCTTCGAATACCCGTCCTCGGTCACGCACCGGGCGCCCGTGCACTCGACGCAGCTGTACCTGCCGCTCAACCAATCGGTGCGCTTCGACCTGCACTCCAGGGACGTGATCCACGCCTTCTGGATCCCCGCGTTCCGCCTGCAGGAGGACGTCGTGCCGGGCATCACGACGCACTATCGCGCGACGCCCGACCGCCTCGGCAGCTACACGATCGTGTGCAACCTCCTGTGCGGCATCGGGCACTCGCTGATGCGCTCGATCGTCCACGTGCTGCCGCCCGAACAGTTCCGATCTTGGCTGGCGAGTCAGCCTTCGGGATAATGACGCGCGTGCCCCCCGACGCGCCGCCGACAACGCGCAGGACGCGCCGCTGATGGCTGCCCGCGTGCGTGCCCCCGGCTTCTCCCGCGCGAGCGCGCTGATGGTCGTGGGGCTTCTGTTCGCGGCGCTTCTGACGTGGGCGGTGCGCGCCTCGTACGGCCACTCGACCTACCACCACTTCATCAGCAGCGAAGCGATCCTGTACGTCGCGATGATCTCGGTCCCGCTGATGTTCCTCGTCGGGATCGGCGGCTTCGACTACTGGTTCTACTGGGCGCTCGGCAAACCGACGCGCCCCGAGGACCACTCCGGCCACGGCGCGCGCACGTGGAAGGACTACTTCCGCATCAACACCGACCACAAGGTCATCGGCATCCAGTACACGGTGTCGTCGTTCTTCTTCCTGCTCGTCGGCGGCCTGCTCGCGATGCTGATGCGCGCCGAGCTCGCGCAGCCGGGGGCGCAGTTCGTCGACGCGAACACCTTCAACGGCCTCTTCTCGGTGCACGCGTCGCTGCTCATCTTCCTGTTCGTGATCCCCGTGTTCGCGGGCCTCGGCAACTTCGTGATCCCGATCATGATCGGCGCGCCCGACATGGCGTTCCCGCGCCTGAACGCGCTGTCCTTCTGGCTGCTCCCGGTCGCGGGCGCGCTGATGCTCGGAAGCTTCTTCGCGCCCGGGGGTGCGTTCGCCGACGGGTGGACGGCGTACGCCCCATTATAGACGAACGCGCCCGTCGGCCAGGCGTTCTTCTCGATGGGCGTGCAGTTCGCGGGCGCGTCGTCGATCATGACCGCGCTCAACTTCCTCGTGACGATCATCACGATGCGCGCGCCGGGAATGAGCTTCTTCCGCTTGCCGCTGCTCGTGTGGGCGAACTTCGCGACCTCGCTGCTCGTCGTGATCGCGACGCCGTTCATCGCCGCCTCGCAGTTCTTCGTGCTGCTCGACCGCGGTCTCGGCTTCAACTTCTTCAACGCCGGCAAGGGCGGCGACGTGCTCATGTACCAGCACGTGTTCTGGTTCTACTCCCACCCGGCCGTCTACATCATGATGCTGCCCGGGTTCGGGATCATCAGCGAAATCATCGCGGTCAAGTCGCGCAAGCCGATCTTCGGCTACCGCATGATGGCCTTCTCGCTGCTCGCGATCGTCGGCCTCGGCTTCACCGTCTGGGCGCACCACATGTTCACCTCGGGGATGGCGGCGTGGATCCGCATCCCGATGGCGATCACCACCGCGATCATCGCGGTGCCGACGGGCATCAAGATCTTCTCCTGGCTGGCCACGCTGTGGCGCGGCGTACTGCACCTCGACACGCCGATGCTGTTCGCGCTCGGCTTCCTCACGACGTTCACGCTCGGCGGGATCAGCGGCGTGATGCTCGCGATGGTGCCGTTCGACATCCACGTGTCCTCGTCGTACTTCATCGTCGCGCACATCCACTACGTGCTCTTCGGCGGCTCGCTGATGACGATCTTCGCCGGCGTCTACTACTGGTTCCCGAAGATGACCGGCCGCATGTACGACGAGCGGCTCGGCAAGTGGCACTTCTGGTCGACGTTCGTGTTCTTCAACCTGACGTTCGGCCCGATGCACATCCTCGGCCTTCAGGGCATGCCGCGCCGCGTCGCGACGTACGCGTCGAAGTTCGCCGACCTCAACCTGTTCATCTCGATCATGAGCTTCGGCCTCGGCTTCTCGACGCTGATCTTCCTCTACAACATCGTCACCAGCTGGCGCGGCGGGCCGGTCGCGGTCGCCAACCCGTGGCGCGGGATGACGCTCGAGTGGCAGGTGGCCTCGCCGCCGCCGATCTTCAACTTCGACCGCGTGCCGACGGTCGTCGGCGGGCCGTACGAGTACGGCGTACCCGGCGCGGTGCACGGGATCTTCGCGCCCGCCGCGGCCGCCGCGGGCGCGGGCGCGATCGTAAGGGCGCCGGCGAGGGAGTGAGCGCGCGTTGAGCGAAGTCCTGGTAGTCGCCAGCCGCACCCTCGCGGGCGCGAAGCTGCTCGAGGCCGTGCGCGAGCGCGCCGCCGCGGGCGATCTGCGGGTGCGCCTGATCGTGCCCGCGAGCAAGCCCTCGGCGGGCCTCGTGATCTACGACGAGGCCGTGCGCGAATCAGCGCAGGTACGCGTCGACCTGGCGCTCTCGGCGCTCGCCCAGGAGGGCATCTCGGCGACCGGCGAAGTCGGCGACGAAGACCCGTTCCTCGCGACGATGGACGCGATCGCCACGCGCCGGCCCGACGAGGTGATCGTCTCCACGCACCCCGTCGCGAGCTCGGGCTGGCTGCGCCGCGACCTGATCGAGCGCATCCGCAGCGCCTCGGGCCTGCCCGTGGAGCACATCGTCGTCGACATCGAGCGGGAACCGAGCTCGTACACCTCGACGCTCGTGCTCGCGAGCCGTACGCTGCGCGGCGAGCAGCTGCTCGGACGCCTGCAGGCGAAGGCCGCGCAGGAGGGGCAGCACCTGTTCATCATCGTCGTCCCGCAGGAGGATGGAAGCGGCGACGCGCCGCGGCGCGCCCGCGCGCGCCTGGCGGACGTGCTCGACCGCGTCCACGCCGCGGGCCTGCTCGCGTCGGGCATGATCGGAGACCCCGACCCCTACACCGCTGCGGTCAACGCGCTCGAGCTGTTCCGCGTCGACGACGTGCTCATCTCGACGCTTCCCGACGAGCGCTCGGGGTGGATGCGCGCGCAGCTCGTCGAGCGCGTGCGCGGCGTCTCGTCCGTTCCCGTCGAGCACATCGTCATCGACGTTGCCGCCGCGCCCGCGGTGGCGGGAGCGTAGCGATGGAGGCCGCGAGCATCGCGCACGGCGGCGCGCACGCCGAGCACGCCGACCACCCGCCGGACGCCAACCGCTCCTCGCGCGTCGAGCCGCAGCTGCTCGGGATGCTGCTTTTCATCATCTCCGAGGTGATGGTCTTCGGCGCGTTCTTCACCGCGTACTTCTTCATCCGCGTCGCCCAGGGGAACCCGTGGCCGGCGCCCGGCACGAAACTCCCGGTCGAAGTCGCGGGCGTCAACACCGCGATCCTCGTCTCCTCCTCGTTCACGATGCACTGGGCGCAGACGGCGATCAAGAAGGGCAACCGCTTCGCCCTGAAGGCCGGCATGCTGACGACGTTCGTGCTCGGCGCGACGTTCCTGTTCGTGCAGATCAACGAGTACGCGAACATCGGCTTCGCGCCCCAGGACCACGCCCAGCAGACGATCTTCTACTCGCTCACCGGGCTGCACGGCGCGCACGTGTTCATCGGCCTGCTGCTGCTGCTGTTCGTGAACATCCGCGCCTTCCGCGGCCACTACTCCCCCGAGGAGCACCGTGGCGTCGAGGTGCCGGGCATCTACTGGCACTTCGTCGACATCATGTGGCTGATCGTCTACTCGACGGTCTACATCCTGTAGCTCGGCGCCGGCGGCTCGCCGTGCTCAACCCGCTGCGCTCAGAGGACGAGGCCTTCCGCTTCTTGCTCTACGCCCTCGCCGTCATCGCGGTGATCGTCGTCCTCGTCGTCGTCCTGCGCGCGCTGCTATGACGCTCGCGCCGCGCCGTCGCTGGCCGATCTTAGATCGGCCCTCGCGCGCCCGCACGATCATCGGCACGATCGAGCTGCTCGCCGCGACCGCCGTCGTGCTCGCGCTGATCGCGCTCGCGATCTGGTTCTTCTTCTTCGCGCGCAACCCGCTGCTGCGGTAGCGCGTAGCTGCTGCACCGCTCCTTCTCACGCCTTTGCGATAGCGCAGACGACCACGCGCTTTGCACCCGGTGTTCGTCCGGAGCAGGCGTCAGGTGCTGCACATGTGACGCGCTCGCTTCTCGCGCGAAGGAGGAGCGAGCGCTCGCTGATGAACCCAGGTCAGCTTGCAACCCGCTCGGCGAGAGCTTGCGCTTCCCGTTCGATCGCGA
>DATBCA010000333.1:0-2303 GCA_036270715.1 Solirubrobacteraceae bacterium | reverse complement strand
CGACCGAGCGGTAGCCGAAGGGCTCGCCGGCCCACAGCTCAGACAGGCGTTTGCCGCCCGGGCCGATCAGCTCGAGCGGCCTCATGTACGCGTGCGCGTCGAAGCCCGTCGCGAGGACGATCACGTCGAGCTCGTGCAGGCGCCCGTCGCGCGTCACGATCCCGCGCGGCTCGACGTGGTCGATGCCGGCGTCCACCAGCTCCACGTGCGGGCGCTTGAACTGCTCGTAGAAGTGCGTCGCCATCACCAGCCGCTTGCACATCGGCTCGTAGTCGGGGGTGAAGCGACGGCGCAGCTCGGGATCGCGCACCGAGCGCAGGTGCAGCCGGCACGCGGCGCCGATCCACGCGCGCGCGAAGCCGGGCTTCACGGTCGCCTGCCCGAGGGAGCGCTCGACCCACTCCTGAAAGATGCGGTAGCCGACGCGGTTGAGCGCCGGAAAGCGCCGGTACGCCCACCTTGCCGGGCGCGAATAGCGCCGATTGCCAACCGGGAAGATCCACTGCGGCGTGCGCTGGTAGAGCTCGAATCTACCCGCGAGCGGCGCGAGCGCGCGCGTGATCTGTACGCCCGTCGAGCCCGTGCCGATGACCGCGATGCGCCGTCCCTCGAGCGGAACGGAGTGGTCCCACTCCGCCGAGTGGAAGGTCGCGCCCGCGAACGACGAGAGGCCGGCGATGTCCGGCTTGAACGTGTGCACGAGCCCGCCCGTGGCGGTTATGAGGAAGTCGTGGGCGGCCTCGTCTCCGGCGGCGGTGCGCACGCGCCAGCGCCCGTCGACCCAGCGCGCCTCGACGACCTCGGTGCCCAGCGAGATGCGCTCGTGCAGCGCGAAGTCGCGCGCGACGCGTTCGAGGTACGCGCGGATCTCGCCGCCGGGCGAGTACACGTGCGACCAGTTCGGGTTGGGCGCGAAGGTGTAGGAGTAGTAGCGCGAGGGGATGTCGCACGTGAGGCCCGGGTAGGTGTTCGCGTGCCAGGTTCCGCCGATGCCGTCCCACTTCTCGTAGATGCGAAACGACGCGATCCCGGCCATGCGCAGCCTCGCGGCCATGCCGATGCCCGACATGCCCGCGCCGACGATGCCGACGTCAGGAGCGCGCCTGCCACCGTTCGAGCGCTGCGAGGCGCCGGCGAAGCCGTTCGAGGGGTGACCGTTGCCGGTGGCGGCCATCGCAGGTGGACGATATACGCTGTCGCGCGACGGCCGGCCGGTCGACCAAAGGAGGTTCGAGATGATCGTGATGTTCACCGCCCGCCGCCTCAAGCCTGGGGCATGGGAGGAGTTCCGACGGGCGTGGGACGCGGGTGAAGACCCGCCGCCGGGTCTTCAGCGCGCCTACCACGCGCGCAACATCCGCGACGAGGACGAGGTGATCTCATTCGGCGTGTTCGACATGACCGTCGACGACTACCGCCGCTGGCGCGAGGAGGCCGACGAGCGTGAGACGAAACGGGTGAGCGGCTTGTCCGCGTTCGTCGAGAACGAGCACGTGTCCGGCGTCTACGAGGTGATCGAGGAGCTGCCCTAGCCGAACGCCCCGACCTGCGCGCGCTGTTCCACCGGCAGCGGCGCGACGCCGACTCCGTTCTGCCCGCTCACGCGGCGGACGCGAGCGCCTCCTGCGGTGGGCCGATCGCGCGGATCATCGTGGCGAACGTCGCCCACACCCAGACTCCGAAGCTCGCGAGCACCGCCCAGAACGCGATCGCGCCGTCCCACCCGAAGGCGCCCTGCTTGACGAACAGCGCCGGCGCGCCGGCGGCGAAGATCGCGGCGACGGCCAGGTCGAGGTAGCCCGACCAGCGCGGAAACAGCGGTCGCTCGCTGCGGTCCCACAGGATCGCGAGGCCGATCGCCGCGAACTCCAGCGTCGGCGGCGAGAACGCCCACAGGAGGATCGTGTAGGCCGTGTCGTTGAGCAGCTGCGTCGACGCCGGCGGGCGCCCGGGCCGGAACGCGGCGGCGCCCATCAGCACGACGGGCAGGAGCAGCTCGAGCATCGTGACGACGGACATGAGCACCTGCACGTACGCGAGCGCGGCGATCCGCGGGTCGCTGCGCTTGAGCTGCATCGCGAGCAGCACGCTGAAGGGCACGAGCAGCGGCGCGCCGATCAGGAGCAGCAGCAGCCCGACGCGCAGCTGGTCGGTGTTCTCGCGGTAGAAGGACGCGATCTGCCTCGCGCTGTCGGTGGCCGACGGCGGCGGAACGAGCCCGGCGACGAACCAGAACCCGACGAGGAACAACAGCAGGAACGCGGGACCGCACCAAGCGCAGAGCAGCTGAACGCGGCGGTCCA
>DATBCA010000332.1:0-4230 GCA_036270715.1 Solirubrobacteraceae bacterium | reverse complement strand
GTCAGCGTGGGCGCAGGACACACCACGACCCGGAGGCCGCGATCGACTGCGGAGTCGCCGGGGGGCGGTCGCAGAGCCGCTACGCGGGGACGGGAGCGAGCCCGCAGACGGAGCCCGCGAGCGCGGACCGGCTCATGAGAGCGCCCGCTCGTACATGCGATATCGCTTGACGATCCGGCCCCCCATCCCCTCCATCGCGCGGTTCATCGGCTCGTTCGTCTCGAGGATCCATCCCATCTCGCCGCCCGACTGCCGGGTTCGCGCGGCGGCCTTGAAGTGCTCGATGTAGAGCTTCGCGGCGACGCCCGTGTGCTGGTGCTCGGGCTTGACGCCGAGGAAGCCCACGCGTATGCGCGTGATGATCCGCGATTTGCGCAGGAAGTGCCACCAGCCCAGCGGCAGCAGGCGACCCTTCATCTTCGCGAGCACCTGGTTGATGTCAGGGACCGTGATCGCCATCCCGACGACCTCGCCCGTGTCCAGTTTCTCCGCGATCAAGAACCAGTTCTTGTCGAACACCAGGTGCAGCTCCTGGGCGAGCGCGTCGAGGTCCTTCTTGCTGTAGGGCACGAAGTCCCAGTTCTTGGCCCACGCCGCGTTGTAGACCTCTGCGAACGCATCGAGCTCTCTCCGCAGCCGCAGCCTGCGCATCGGGCGAACGCGGATGCCGTGCTCGGATTCGACCTTTTCGGCGAGCTCGACGATCGCCGGCTGCACGCGCCCGACGTCGCCGACCTCGAGGTTCCACATCAGCAGGTCCATCGCCTTCTGCAGGCCCGCGCCCTCAACCAGCTGCCGGTAGTAGGGCGGATGCCACGGTTGCAGGACCAGCGGGCGCAGCTCGTAGCCCTCGATGAGCACGCCGCACTCGTTGTTCATCGCGAAGTCCGCCGGACCGACCATCGTCTCGCACCCGCGCTCGCGCAGCCAGTCGGCGGCGGCCGCGAGCAGCGCATCGGCGATCTGCTGGTCCTCCCCGAGCTCGAGGAACCCGAACCAGCCCCAACTCGTGCCTCGATGCTCGTTGAAGGCGTGGTTCACGTGCGCGCTCACCCGCCCGACAACCGTGCCGCCCTGCAGCGCCAGGAAGTACTCGGCCTCGCCATGCGTGAAGAACGCGTTCATGCGCCGGTTGAGGAACAGCCGGCGCTCGAGCTTCAGCGGCGGCACCCACAGGGGGTGGTTAGCATGCAGGCGAAAGGGGAGCTCGATGAAGCGCCGGAGATCGCCGCCCCCCCTGACCGCCCTCACGTCCAGCGTCGTCTTGACCTCCACCGCCACGAGCAGCGCAGACTAGTGCACACCTCGACCGACGTGTTCACGAAGGCGCGCGAGCACGAGCGCGCCGCCGTCCTCGCCGCGGCCCGCGAGGCCGACGTGCTCCCCTACTTCCACGTGCTGACCTCGCCCGCGATGCCCGTGGTCGAGATGGAGGGCGCGACGCGAATCATGCTCGGGTCCAACAACTACCTCGGCCTCACCGGCGACGAGCGCGTGCTGAAGGGCGCGCAGGACGCGCTGCACCGCTACGGCACCGGGCTCACGGGCTCGCGCCTGCTGAACGGGACGATCCCGCTGCATCTCGAGCTGGAGCGCGAGCTCGCGGACTGGATGGAGACCGAGGACGTGCTCGTCTTCTCCACCGGACACCAAGCGAACGTCGGCACGCTCGGCACGCTGCTCGCGCCTGGAGATACGGTGATCGTCGACGCGGGCGACCACGCCTCGATCCTCGACGGCTGCCTGCTCTCGCGCGCGAAGCTCCGCCCCTTCCGCCACGGGCGCATGGACAAGCTCGAGAAGATGCTCCAGCGCGCGGGCGAGGACGGCGGCGGCGTGCTCGTGGTCGTCGACGGCGTGTTCTCGATGGAGGGCGACATCGCGCCACTCGGAGAGGTCTGCGAGCTCTGCGCACGCTACGGCGCGCGCCTGCTCGTCGACGAGGCCCACGGAGCGGGCGTCCTCGGACAGCGCGGCGCCGGCGCCGCCGAACTGCTCGGCGTCGCCGACCGCGTCGACCTGCGGATCGGGACGTTCTCCAAGTCGCTCGCCTCGTGCGGTGGCTTCGTAGCGGGACCCGCGGACGTGATCGAGTACCTGCGCTTCTCCTCGCGCGCGTTCCTCTTCACTGCCTCCTCGGTGCCCGCGGCGGTCGGCGCTGCGCTCGCCGCGCTGCGCGTGCTGCGCTCCGAGGACGGCGCCGCGCTGCTCGGCGCCGTGCTCGAGAACGCGCGCTTCTTGCGCGACGGGCTCGAACAGCTGGGCTTCGCCGTCGTCGCGCCGCAGGCGCTCGCCGCTGGCACGCCGGTCCAGGAGCAGGCGCCGGGCGTGCGCGCCGCGCCGGGTGGCGGGCTCGAGATCGTCACGCCGATCGTGCCCGTGCTCGTGGGCGACGACTGGAAGGCCGCGCTGCTGTGGCGCGCGCTCTACGACGCCGGCGTGTTCGTCAACACGGCCCTGCACCCCGCGGTTCCGCCGGGCGGCGCGCTGCTGCGCACGAGCGTCATGGCGACCCACGATCGCGCCACGCTCGAGCGCGCGCTCGACGCGTTTGCGTCGGTCAAGCGCTCGTTCGAGGCCGAGCACGGACCGCTCCCGCAGCCTTCGGATCGCGCCGCCGAGACCCGTCCGTAGTCGCCGCGGGGGCAGTCGCAGGAGGTCCCGAGGCGCGCGTCCGCAAACCTCCGCACGCCCTCTTGTCCATTTGGTTACAAGAGATTGACGAGGAGAAAAAGGCCGCTTCTAGCGCACGAACGGCCGACGAGAAGTTGACCCCACGCCCCACGCTGACGTAGCTTGCGGGAGCGCTCTGGACGGACCGTTTCGGGCGGTGCGTCACCCGTGGAGGGGGGAGCCTCCAGAAAGGCAGATGTCCTTCTGGCGGTCCCCCGCGGCCAGCTCCGGAGCGACGATCCGAAGATAAACCACCGAGCAAGTCGCGCCGCGGACGAAGCGGCGCTAACCGGGAGATAGCCGACATGAATGCCACCGCGACAATCCCCGATCGTCCGACCGATCACCCGCAGTACATGCGTGCGCTCGAGCGAGCCAACCAGGTCCGCCTCGCGCGTGCCGAGCTCAAGCGCAAGGTCGCCGCAAATCAGATCGATGTCGCTGACGTGATCATGGATTGCCCGTGGGAGGCCGAGAGCATGGCCGTCGGCGACCTGCTCATGAGCCAGCGCCGGTGGGGTCAGACGCGGTGCCGCAAGTTCCTCGTCCAGATCCCGATCACCGAAATGAAGACAATCGGCTCGATGACGCGGCGCCAGCGCGTCGCGCTCGCCGAGCTGCTGCGCGCCGCCGCGCGCGCGGGCGAACTCGGCGAGGCCGTCGAGATCGGCGACATGTCCAGCGCGCGCACAGCGTCATGCGCGCTGGCCACCTGAGCGTCGCTGCCGCAGTTACCTCGGGAGCTTTGGCGGGGCCGCGTCGGTGACGCGGCCCCCCGGCTAACGGACAGCCGGAGGAGAGCTTCAGCTGCCACCAGCCCGCGAGCATGCCGATGAGACCTAGTCGCGGGCGCACCTCCCACACGCCGCAGCCGCCTTCGCCGAGGTCGCGGACCGGCAGGCGCACGAACTTGTAGCGCGCGGGTTCGAGCTTCATCCGCTCGAGCAGATCGCGCGCGCGGCGCTCGTGCTCGTTGCGCTCGGCAACCTGCCGGCGGACGTCCTGAAGCTGGCCGGCGAGCCGGTCGCGCAGCAGCTCGAGCTGTTCGAGGCCCAGCAGGCGCGGACCGCTCGTCGGGACGTGCGCGCCGGCGCCCGCGTCAGGCGTCGCCAGCGGGCGGATGTGCGGGAACGCGCCCGCGATCAGGCTCGAGCGCTCACGCTCGAGCTTCGCGATCTGCGCGCGCAACGAGCGGCGAGCGGCAGACTCGTCGACCTCCCGCGAGGTCCCCGGGCGATGAACAATCGTTAGCTCTTCGGGTACAACCATCGCGACCCTCCGCTGAAAGCTCGCCGATTCCCGGATTCTACCAGCGCGGGCCTCGGCCGTGCCCGCGTCTAGCCCCATTCGAGCGCCGAGCGCACCGCCCACAGGGCCTCTTCGGCGTACAGCTCCGGGACGCCCGCGACGATCACAGCGAACGCCACGACCCGCTCGGCCAAACCCGTCGGCGCATGCGCCGCCGCTACCTCGCCGAACAGCGTCGCGACGGGGCCCGCGGCGTCGGCGATCACGAGCCGGCCGGCCGGCAGCGGCGCCGCATCGCCGCCGCGGCCG
>DATBCA010000331.1:0-4376 GCA_036270715.1 Solirubrobacteraceae bacterium | reverse complement strand
TTGGGGATCTCGCCGGCGAACTCGAGGTACTCGAGCGGATGGTCCTCGGTCGCGGCGGCGAAGCGGTTCTCGCCGGGGTCGAGGGGGATCCCGTTGGGGACCGCCCACGACGCGAGCACGCCGTCGCGCTCGAGGCGCAGGTCCCAGTGCAGCCGCCGCGCGTGATGCTCGTGGATCACGTATCGCGGCTGCCTGGTTGCCCGCTTCGCGGGCTTTGCCTTGGCGGCGCCCGCGGGCTTTGCCTTGGCGGCGCCCGCGGGCTTTGCCTTGGCGGCGCGTGCGGGCGTCGCAGTGGCGGCCTTCGCGGGCTTTGCCTTAGCCGCGCCCGCGGGCTTTGCCTTAGCGGCCGGCGCGGGCTTTGCCTCGGCGGGCCCAGCGCGCTTCTTCTTGCGCGCGTCTGCGCCGGCCGGCTCGGCCGTGCGCGAGAAGTCACGTTTGGAGCGGTAGCGTGCGAGCTGGCCGGCGGGCGCGGACTTGCGCGGCGCCGGCACTTACCGTTTCGCGGTGGCGCGGGGTTTGGCGCCGGCGCGTTTGCCCGAGCCACCGCCCTCCGCGCGTTTACCCGGCGGGGCTTTCGACCTGGCGGCTTTGGCCGCCGTACGTTGTTTCGCGGGCGCCTTGCGCGGTTTGGCGGCGCCGTCGCCGTCGGCGTCGACGTCGGCGTCGACGTCGTGCGCGCGCACGGCTTCGAGGCTGGCCTTGAGCGCGCTCATGAGATCGGGCGCTGGCTCGCGCGGCGCCTCGGCGGGAGCCTGGATGGCGATCTCCTCACCCTGCGCCTTGCGCTCGACCAGCTCCAGCACCTGCTCGCGGTAGGTGTCGTGGTAGCGCTCGGGTTCGAAGTCGCTCGCGAGTGACTCGACGAGCTGCTTCGCGATCGCGAGCTCGCGTGCGCTCGCCTTCAGCTTCGCCGGGTCGGGCATGTCCTCGATCATCTGGGGAGAGAGGACTTCGTCGGCGAACAGCATGGTCGCCATCTCGAGCACGCCGGAGACCGGCCGGAGAGCGACGAGTTGTTCCTTGGAGCGAATGACGACGCGCGCGATCGCGACTTTGCTCGTCTCCTCCATCGCCGCGAGCAGCAGGCTGTAGGGCTTCGCACCGCCCTGTCCTGGAGAGAGGTAGTAGGGGTGGTCGTAATAGATCGGGTCGATCTGCTCGAGCTCGACGAAGTCCTCGATGTCGATCGTCTTCGTCTTCTCGGGCGCGAGCGTGTCGAGCTCCTCGCCGGAGATCACGACATAGCGATCGGGCGCGAGCTCATAGCCTTTGAGCAGTTCCTGATACTCGAGCTCTTCGCCCGTCTCGGCATCCACGCGCTTCTGCTGCACGCGTGACTGCGTCTTGCTCGAGAGCTGGTGAAAGCGCACCGTCTTGCGGTTGACGGCGCTGTAGAGCTTGACGGGAACCGTCACCAGCCCGAAGCTGATCGCGCCCGTCCAGATCGCGCGCGGCATATCTATTTAGTATCACCAATACGCGCGCAGCCCTCCCGCTGCAAGATGTGGGGCGACCTGCGGGGATGCTCCGACTCCTCACGATCCCCATCAGCCACTACTGCGAGAAGGCCCGCTGGGCGCTCGAGCGCGCGCGCCTGGACTATCGCGAGGAGCGCCACGTCCAGGGGGTTCACCGCGTGGCCGCGCGGCGCGCGGGTGGCGGCTCGACCGTGCCAGTGCTCGTGGCGCCGGAGGTGGTGGTCGCGTCCTCGCGCGAGATAGTCGTGTGGGCCGACGCGCAGCTCGCGCTCGAGGATCGGCTGTTCGGGCAGGGCGGCGGTCCCGACGATCCGCTGCGCGGCATCTGCGATCGCCTCGACGAGGTGCTCGGTCCGGCCGGAAGGAGGCTGATGTACGTGCACATGCTCGAGCAGCGCGAGCTCGCCGTGCGCTACAACAACCAGGGCGTGCCTCCGTGGGAGGCGCGCGTGATCTCGCTCGGGTGGTGGGGGATGCAGCGGTTCGTCGCACGCGCGCTCGGCATCCACCCTGGCGTCGAGCGCGAGGACGAGCGCGTCGTGTTCGCGGAGCTCGACCACGTCGCCACTCTGCTGGCCGACGGCCACCCGTATCTCTCGGGTGAGCGCTTCGGCGCGGCCGACCTGACGTTCGCGGCGATGGCCGCCTCGGTGATCTTCCCGCCCGCGTACGGCGTGCGCCTGCCGCAGCCGGCGGAGCTCGCGCCGCGCACGGCGGCGCTCGTCGAGCGTGCGCGCGCGCACCCCGCGGGCGCTCACGCGATGCTCATGTTCGAGCGGCACCGAGGCGAGCTCGTCGGGTGAGCGGGCGACGAGTATCGTGCCGCGCGTGAGCGAGCGCGACCTCGACGTCATCGTCTTCGGCGCGACCGGCGTCACGGGGCGCAACGTCGCGGGTTATCTCGCTGAGCGCGCGCGCGATCAACCGCTCGCGTGGGCCGCGGCGGGGCGCGATGCGGCGAGGGTGCAGCGCGTGCTCTCGGAGATCGGCGTGAGCGCGCCCGAGGTCATCGCCGCCGACGTCGGCGATCCCGGATCGCTCGCGAAGATGGCGCAGCGGAGCCGCGTGGTGCTAAACCTCGTGGGCCCCTACACGCTCTATGGCCGGCCGGTGATCGAGGCGTGCGTCGATGCCGGCACCCACTACGCCGACCTCACCGGCGAGATCCCCTTCGTGCGCCACATGATCGACGAGTTCGACGCGCGCGCGAGAGAGGCAGGGGTGAAGGTCGTGCAGGTTTGCGGCTTCGAGTCGCTGCCCGCCGACCTCGCGGTGATGTTGGCCGCGGAGGCGGGTCGCGAGCGCTACGAGGAAGAGCTCGCGAGCGTCGACCTCGAGGTCGCGATCGATCCGCTGCCCGGCCTCCCGCGCGCCTCCGACATCATCTCCGGCGGGACGCTGCAGAGCATGTTCGCGCTCGCGGGCGAGGAGGACGCCGAGCTGGCGATCGACCCGGCGGCGCTGATCGACGACGAGGCCGCCGCCGTGTCTGTGCGCCACGTGAGCCCGATCCTCGTCGCGCCGCGGCTGGGGAGCGATGGCGCCGTGATTGCGCCGATGTCGCCCGCTGCGTTCATCAACCCGGCGGTGATCCAGCGCACCGCGTTCCTCTCGGCGCGCTCCGAAGGGCGTCCGCCGCAACCGTTTCGCTACCGCGAGGGCGTGCTGATGCGCGGCGGCAAGGCGACGCTGCCGCTGCGCTTGGCGGGCGCTGGCGCGCTGTCCTCGATGCAGGCGGGATTGCGCTTGGTTACTCGCGCGAGCTCGGGGCGGCGCAATCGCATAGCGGGCGCGCTGGCGCGCGTGACGCCGGGCTCAGGGTTCGGGCCGGTGGGCGATCGGCTCGAAGGGTGGCACTGGACGGTGAGCGTGAGCGCGCAGACGCTGGGCGCAGCCACTGTGACGGTGCACGTGGACGCCGACGACCACCCCGGCTACCTCGCGACCGCGCGCATGCTCGGCGAGGCCGGCCTGCTGCTCGCGGAGGGCTCTACCGAGAGCGAGGTCGCGGGTTGCGTCACGCCCGCGATCGCGCTCGGCACGGCGTCGGCGCCTCGCTTTGCGAATGCTCGCGTGCGCTTCTCCGTCGACCCTTGACGGAGAAAACTGGCCACGCAGCCAGTATCATCGAGCACATTCTTCGCGAGCGATCCTGGAGGTCCCGATGAGCACCGTGCCACGCGACGCCGAGAGCGTTGAACTGTCAGCGCGCGAGCTGTGGGCGAACGGGCCGCCGCACGAGGCGTTCGCGCGCATGCGCCGCGAGTGCCCGATCCACCGCACCGAGACCTTCGAAGAATTCCCCGAGGAGGCTGGCTTCTGGTCGGTGACGCTCGCCGACGACGTACACACGGTGAGCCGCGACTGGCGCACCTACAGCTCCGAACTCGGCGGCGTCGTCGCCGCGAACGTCGGCTTCCCGATCGAGCTCGCGCGGGCGATGTTCATCGGCATGGACCCGCCCAAGCACGATCGCCTGAAGGCGCTCTTCCAGATGGGCTTCACGCCCAAGCGGATCGCCGCGCACGAGGACGCGATCCGCGCGATCGTGCGCGGCGTGCTCGACCGCCTCGACGGTCGCGAGGAATGCGATCTCGTAGGCGACGTCGCGCAGCCGGTCGTCTCGCGCGTGATCGGGAGCTTCATGGGCATCCCCGAGGAGGACGACGCGGCGTGGGCGACGCTCATGAACAAGGCGCTTGCCGCGAGCGACGTCGACCTCAACCCGGACGGGATCGAGGTGGGCATCGAAAAGACGCTGCGCGAGATCTTCCAGCGCTGCCGCCAGCTCATCGCCGAGCGCCGCGAGCGCCCGACCGACGACCTCACGAGCGTGCTCGTGCACGCGGAAGTCGACGGCGAGAAGCTCGAGGAACACGAGATCGTGATGGGCTTCTT
>DATBCA010000330.1:0-1774 GCA_036270715.1 Solirubrobacteraceae bacterium | reverse complement strand
GGAACGCATCGAGATGCGTGGAGAGCGCCGGCCCGCGCGAGCGGAAGAACTCGGCGTGGAACACCTCGAGCCACTCGAACACGCGCGCGAGCACGTCGTCGCGCGCGCCGCCGCGCAGGAGCTCGAGCGCGAGGAAGCTCGGCGCCGCGAGGTAGTGCACGATGCTGTTGCGGTAGATGTCGAGCGCGCGGCGCTTGTTCGGCTCGAAGAACAGGATCTCGCCGCGCCCGTCCGGCGCGGTGCGGATCAGATCCATGCGCAGGAGCGACGCGATCGAATCGGAGAAGTCGCCCTCGTCGCGCTGCAGCGCGGGCGTGAGCGGCAGGCTCATGATCCGCAGCAGGTCGACGAGCTGTTGCATGCGCAGCGCGAGGTCGGCGCGGAACACGCCGCGGCGGCGCTCGCCGAGCAGCGCACACGCGGCCACGCTCGTGGCGTGCGGAACGACCGCGAGGTTCATCTGCTCCACGATCTGGAGGCCGAGGAGCTCGACGAACGCGCGGCGCGCCGCGGACTCCTCTTCGCCGTCGCCGCTGAGCTCCTCGCGCCGATCGCCGATCGCCTCGGCGAGCGACAGCGGCGCGCCGAAGTTCACGTACACCGAGCCGAATCGGCGCTGGAGGAAGCGCCAGGCGCGCATCAGGCCGAGCATGCTCTCGTCCTGCTTCGCGGCGCCCTCGAGCTCGCCCACCATGGCGCCTTCCTCGACCAGTCGCTCGTAGGTGATCGCCACCGGCACGAACAACAGGTCGCGCCGGCCGCTGGCGAGGAACGCCTCGACGTCCCACGAGAGCACGCCGAGCCGCGGCGGCAGCGTCTTGCCGGTGCGTGACCGGCCGCCCTCGATGAAGAACTCCTGGGTGAAACCCTCCTTGATCAGATGGGCGACGTAGGTGCGGAACACCTCCTTGTAGAGCGGATCGGCGAACGACCGGCGCAGGAAGAACGCGCCGGCGCGGCGCCACAGGAACCCGAACGGCCCGAACGCCATGTTCTCGCGCGCCGCGATGTGCGGCGGCAGCAGGTGGTGGCGGTAGAAGATCGACGAGACGATCAGGAAATCGAAGTACGAGCGGTGGGTGGGCACGAGCACGACCGGATCGCGCCGCGCGACCTCGGAGACGCGCTCGAGCCCGGAGTCTTCGATCGACACGAACAGGCGCGCGATCACCGCGCCGACCACGAGGTCGAGGATCGCCAGGAACGTCGAGCTCATGTTCGCCGCGATCTCGCGGAACATCCGCTCCGCCTTCACGCGCGCGACCTCGCCCGACACCTTGTGCTCGGCCGCGTACTCCGCGACCGCGGCCGACACGGCGGGCGAGCGCACCACGATTTCCTGCACGCGGTGATAGGGCTGGAGCACGGGACCCTCCACCACTCGCTCGGAGCGGTAGAGGAAGGTCAGGATCGAGCGGCGGATCACGCGCGAGATCTCGCCGGTGCTCGCGCTCGGGCGCGTCGCTGCGAACGAGAGCACGTCGATCGGATCGCCGACCTTCACGTGCAGCCCGCGGTAGGTGGTGAGGAACGACAGCACCTTCGAGACGTCGTTGGGGCGCGTGAGCGCGCCGTAGTTCAGGTTCAGGAAGCGGCGCCGCGCCCGCGGACCCTTGCGCCAGAACAGCGCGAGCGGCACGAAGAACACGGGCCGTCCCGAGCTCTGCGCCGAGGCGACCACCTCGGAGAGCAGGTCGCGCTCCTGGCGGCCCTGCTCGATCCGCCCCTGGCGGCTGCGGAGCTGCGACCGCAGGCTCGCGGTGCGCAGGAACAC
>DATBCA010000329.1:0-3293 GCA_036270715.1 Solirubrobacteraceae bacterium | reverse complement strand
ACGCGATCGAGTACCGCCCGCTCGCCGAGCCGCTCGCGCTGAAGGGCAAGGCGCAGCCCGTGCGTGCGTGGGAGGCGCTCGCGCCGCGTGAGCGCGACGCGCACGTGAGCGCGGGCACGGCGCCCTCGCGCGCGCCGCTCATCGGCCGCAGCTCCGAACTCGCCCAGCTGCGCGAGCTCGTGGAGCGGGTCGAGCACAGGCGCAGCCCCCACCTTGTCACCGTCATGGGCGAGGCCGGGATCGGCAAGTCCCGGTTGCTCGCCGCGCTGGAAGAAGACCTCGCGCGTACCGCGAGCCCCCCGCTCGTGCGCCGGGGGCGCTGCCTGCCATACGGATCGAACGTCGTCTACTGGCCGCTCGCCGAGGTCATCCGCGACGAGTGCGGGATCGTCGACGGCGATCCGCCAGGCCGCGCGTGGGAAAAGCTCTCGGCGCGCGTCGGGCAGCTGCTCAGCGCAGGTTCCGCGGACAGCCGACAGGCCGAGCCGAAGGCCGCGGTTATCGGGCGCCTGCTCGGCATCGAGCCTGGCACCGGCGAGGTGCCGGCGCACACCGAGGACGCGCGGCGAACGCGCGAGATCTTCTTCGCCGCGGTGCGCGCGTTCGTAGAGGGTCTCGCCGCCGAGCGTCCGCTGATCCTCGCCTGGGAGGACATCCACTGGGCCGACGAGGGGATGCTCGATCTGATCGAGCACCTCGTGCAGTGGGTTCGCGCGCCCGTGCTCCAGATCTGCCTCGCGCGCGAAGAGCTTCTGAATCGGAGGCCCGACTGGGGCGGCGTTCGCCGCGACGCGACGACGCTATTCCTCGACCCGCTCGACGAGCTGCAGACGCGTGAGCTCGTCGCGACGCTGATGCTCGCGGTCGAGCCCCGCGAGGGCGTGATCGCCGCCGTCGCCGAGCGGGCAGAGGGCAACCCGCTGTTCGCCGAGGAGATGGTTCGGCGCCTGTCCGAGGAGGACGGCGCGAGCGCCGGCGAGCTTCCGCACTCGGTCCAGGCACTGCTGGCCGCTCGCCTGGACTCGCTCGAGCCGTTCCAGCGGCGCGTGCTCGCGCACGCTGCCGTCATCGGCCGGACCTTCTGGGAGGGCGCCCTCACGTCCGTCGCCGAGGCCGAGGATGGCGATCTCGCCGCGGCGTTGCGCGGGCTGCGCGAAAAGGACCTCGTGATCGCATCCGAGGGCGGCGCATTGCAGGCCGAGCCCGAGCTCGCGTTCAAGCACGCGCTGATCCGCGACGTCGCGTACACGATGCTCCCCAAGGCGGTGCGAGCGCGCAAGCACTTCGAAGTCGCCGCGTTCATCGAGGCGCGCGCCGGCGAACGCGTAGACGAGGTGGTCGCGCTGCTCGCCGAGCACTACGGACGCGCCGCCGCGCTCGGAGTCGAGCTCAGCCTGTCGGCCGAGGAGATCGAGCCGTATCGCGTGCAGGCGCTGCACTACCTGGAGGCCGCCGGCGACGCCGCGCGCGCGTTCTTCTCGAACGCCGAAGCGCTCGCCCACTACGACGCCGCCGCCGAGCAGACGGGCACCGATGAGGAGGCGCTCGCGCGCCTCGCGGAGAAGCGCGGCGACGTCGCGCTGCGGCTCGGCCGCGTCGACCTCGCGATCAGCGTCTGGGAGCACGCGCTCGCCTACCACAACGCGCGCGAGAACTTCGAGCGCGTCGCCGAGCTGCATCGCAAGGTCGGCGCCGCGCTTGCGCACAAGGGCGAGCGCAAGCAGGCGATCGAGCACCACCAGCGCGGGATCAACCTGATCAAGGACGGCGAGCCGTCGCTCGCGCTCGTGCACCTCTACGAGGAGGCCGCTTGGCTGTATATGCAGACGGGCGAGAACATGCTCGCGATCTACGCCTCCGAGAAGGCGCTGCGGCTCGCCGAGCGCCTCGGTGAGGTGCGGGCGGCGAGCCGGGCGCATGGGATCTTCGGTCGCGTATTCGGCCGCATCGGCGACAACGTCAAGGCGCGCGAGAACCTGGAGCGCGCGGTCGAGCTCGCGCGCGGATCCGACGCGCACGAGACCGTCATCGCGCTGCTGGCGCTGGGCGCGCATCTGGAGAGCTCGGAGGCGGATTACACAGGGGCGATGGGCGCCTACCGCGACGCGCTTGCGCTCGCCCAGCAGATCGGCGACGTTCCGGCCGAGATCGAGCTTCACGCCGCCCTGGGCCAGCTCGCGGTGTATGCGGCGGACTGGCGCGAGGTCGAGCGCGCGAGCGACGCGAGCGCTGAGCTGGCCGAGCGCGAGGGCCTCATCGGCAAGCTGTGCCTGCCGTACGCGCTTCGCGGTCGCCTGCACTGGCGCAAGGGCCAGTGGCAGCAGTCGGAGGATGCCTTCCGGCGCGCGCACGAGCTGGCGCTGCAGGTCGGCTGGTCGGAGGCGTCGTTCGACGCACTCTACGGCCTGGCGGTTACGCTCCGCGATCAGGGCGACGTCCAGGGAGCCGACGAAGCCCTCCTCCAGGCGCTCGAGATCTGCGAGCGCGCGGGGCTGATCGTGCAATCGATCCAAGCGAACACCGCGCGCACCGTGCTCAATGGACCTGCGGGCCGGTCCGCGGCGGCGAACGAGGCGGCACGAGAGGCGACCGAGCGAGCCGGGCGCGCCCACTATCCGGTGGGCGCAGCCGCCGCGATCGAGGCCTCGGGGATGGTCGGCGAGCTCCCCGGCGCCCTCGACGATCTCGCGCGCGCGCGCGTGTCGTATCGAGAGCTCGGCCGGCCGCTCGAGGCCGCGCGCTGCGCGCTTCTTTTGGGGCAGCGGGGGCTCGAGCACGATCGCGAGCGCGCGCTCCAGGCGCTCGAAGACGCCGCCTCGGAGTTCGACGAGCTCGGCGTCGAGCACCGCGCCGTGCGTGCGCGCGAGCTCGCGGGCGCGACCGCGGCGAGCGCCTGACCACGCGAGCGGGACACGCGTGCCCGGCGAGAACATGTCACTCCTGCGCGAGGGGTTCGAGGCGCTGAGCAGCGGCGACGAGCGGCGCATACTCACGTTCGCGCACCCGGACTTCGAAACGGTCGTGCCTCCCGAGCTCTCGGCCGAACCGGACACCTACCGCGGGCACGAGGGGATTCGACGCTACTTCAAGCTGTTCGACGACGCGATGGAAGGCGTGCGCTTCGAGGCCGAGCGCATGTGGGAAGCGGGAGATTCGGTCGTCGCGCTCGTCCGGCTGACCGCGCGCGGAAAGCAGACGGGCATTGCGGTCGAGCAGCGGAGCGCGCAGGTGTGGACGATCCGCGACGGCCGCGCGCTGCGCGCGCAGACGTTCCCCGAGCTGGCCGAAGCGTT
>DATBCA010000328.1:0-11486 GCA_036270715.1 Solirubrobacteraceae bacterium | reverse complement strand
GCCGAAACCGCGGGGACGCTGCAGACGGCCACCGAAGAAGGCACCGCGACCACGCCTGCGCCCGCGCCCCCGCCCAAAAAAGGCTGGGTGCCCCAGGAAGCGACCGAAGAAGCCGCGTCGGGGTCCGCCGGGTCCTCGCATTCGGGCACCACCACCACGACGGTTCCGGCGGCGACGCCCGCGCCCGCGCAGAGCGGGTCGAGCGAAGCGAAACCGCAGGCGCCCAAAGTCGTGCTGCCGAAGACCGCCAAGAAGGCCAAGCCCGCTCCAACGAAGGGCACAGCCACCAAGCCGTCCACCAGCGCGACCGGCCCCTCGCAGATCGTCGGCAACAACGTCGCCCTCGCGCCGCAGGTAATCGCCGCCCAGGCGGGCGCGTTCGCGGCCGAACTCGCCAACTCCGCCGCGTCGATCCAGGCGCTCGGCTTCTACCGCATCCCGCTGTTCCTGCTGCCGATCTACCAGGCGGCCGCCGAGCAGTACGGGGTGCCGTGGCAGATCCTCGCCGCGATCAACGAAATCGAGACCAACTACGGCGCCGACCTGTCGGTCTCGAGCGCCGGCGCAGTGGGATGGATGCAGTTCATGCCCGCGACCTGGCTCCAGTACGGCGTCGACGCGCTCGACGCGGGATACGCCGATCCCTACAACCCTGTCGACGCCGTGTTCGCGGCCGCGCGCTACCTGCGCGCCGCCGGCGCGCCCAAGAACCTGCGGGCGGCGATCCTCGCCTACAACCACTCGACCGCTTACCTCGAATCGGTGCTCCTGCGGGCCAAGCTGATCTCGAGCTACCCCAAGCCCGTGATCGCGACGCTCACCGGCCTCACCGACGCGCGCCCGCCGGTCAGCGGAGGCGGTCTGCAGGCACCGTCGAGCTCCGCGAGCGCGACCACGGGCGCGACGCCGCTCGGGAGCGGCTCCTTCGCCGAAGGTTCCGGCAACGCCCTCGGCGCCGCGCCCTCGCCCTCGAGTGCCGTCTCGCCCGCCGCGCCCGGCAGCACCGCCGTCTCGCCCGCCGCGCCCGGCAGCACCGCCGTCTCGCCCGCCGCCGCTTCGGAAGCGATTACGCGCACCGCCGCGAGCGGGGGCGCCGCGGCCGGCGTCTCGCAGACCAACTTCATCGACCTCGTGTCCGCGCCCGACGCCCACGTCGTCGCCGTGCAGAGCGGGCGCGTCGTCAAGCTCGGGAAATCGCGCGCGCTCGGGCGCTACCTCGTCCTGCGCGACGTCTACGGCGACCTGTTCACGTACGCCGGCCTCGGCAGCATCGCCAGCAGCTACCGCCCGGGGAACGCCCAGCGCGCGGACCTCGCGTGGCGTACCCGACTCGCCAACGCGGTCTCCGACGCGCGCGAATCGGGCGCGCCGAGCCAGTCCGCGAGCGCCGGACGCGAGCTGCCGCTCACGCTCA
The DNA here is from genome assembly GCA_036270715.1 of Solirubrobacteraceae bacterium. Lineage (GTDB taxonomy): Bacteria > Actinomycetota > Thermoleophilia > Solirubrobacterales > Solirubrobacteraceae > Palsa-744. Next base: position 10,072 of record DATBCA010000328.1, on the reverse strand, counting down.
AAGTCGCCTCCCCCGGCGCCGGCGGCGCGCTGCACGTGCTGTCCTCGGGCTCACCCGTCGCCGCGCATCCCGCGTCCGCGAGCGACGGCGCTCCGCTGGGGGGCAAGGTCCGGCTGTTCGCGCACCCCGGAAACCCCGACGCCGTCGCCGCGTCCGCGCGCGCGAACGCGCGTACGTCGCGCGCGGGCTCCGGGCGCGTGCCCCTGCGGGTCGGCTCGGTGGTGTCCCGTGGCACCGTGCTCGGGCGCGTGCGCACTCCGCCGCGCGCGACGGTCGGGCACCTGCGCTTCGCGATCCAGCCCGCGGGCGACCGCACGACGATCGACCCCCGCCCGATCATCGCCAACTGGGTCGCGCTCGAAGCCTCGCTTCACCCGCAGGGCGCCGCGAAGGGCGAAACCGACCTGCTCGGCGCGACCGCCAGCGGCGTCTTCCTGCAGTCGAAGGCCGAACTGCAGCGCGCGGTGCTTTCGGACCCCAACGTGTCGCTGCCCAGCTGCGCGCGCGCCGCCGTCGCCGCCGGCGCGATCGACAGGCGCGTGCTCGCCGCGCTGGCGTTCCTCTCGCGCGTCGGCCTTCACCCGACGGTCGGCGCGCTGCGCTGCGCGACCGGCGAATTCGCCGCGCAGGGCGCGCTCGCGCGCGGCGACTCCGGCGACTCCGTCGACATCTCCGCGATCAACGGGACCCCGATCGCCGGCCATCAGGGCGCAGGGACGATCACCGACCTCACCGTCAGAGCGCTCCTCACCCTCCAGGGCGCGTTCGCGCCGTATCAGATCGTGAGCCTCATGCAGTACCCCGGCGCACCGAGCACGCTCGCGCTCGCGAACCGCTCGAACGAGATCCACATCGCGTTCCGTCCCGCCGCCACCGTCCACCCGCCCTCGCCGGCGGTCCTGTCCGCGAAGCTCGCGGCAGCGGCGCGCAGCCGCGCGGCCGCCGCGCGGCATCCGGCGACGATGCTCACGATGCTGCAGTGGGACCAGCTGATCGCCCGCATCGGCGCGATTCCCAAGCCGAACATCGCCGCCAAGCCCACGTCCGCGGCGATCCTCGACACCAAGCGCAAGTAGCAAGGCGCGCCTCGCGCGTCTGCGATCATCGGCCGATGCCGCCGGTCAAGAGATCGCCCAGCGGCGGGATCGACCTGGGCGGGACGAAGATCGAGGCGGCGGTCTTCGACGACGCCCACACGGTGCTCGGCGCCGCTCGCCGAGCCACGCCCACGTCCGGCGGGCCGCCCGCGGTCGCGCGCGAGATGGAGCTCGCGCTGCGCGCCGCCGCCGCCGCGGCCGCGCTCGAGCCGAGCGAGCTCGCCGGGGTCGGCGTCGGCTCGCCGGGAACGGTCGAGGACGGGAGCGTCTCCAACGCGCGCAACATCCCCGGGTGGGAGGGCTCGTTCCCGCTCGCCGCCACCCTCGCCGACGCGCTCGGTTGCCGCGTCGAGGTCGGAAACGACGTGCAGGTCGCGACGGACGCCGAGTTCAGGCTCGGGGCCGGAAAGCCCTACAGCTCGATGCTCGGCGTCTTCTGGGGGACGGGCGTCGGCGGCGGCCTGATCCTCGACCGCAAGCCGTGGCGCGGGCGCGGAGGCGCCGGCGAGATCGGCCACGTCGTCGTCAAGATCAATGGCGCGCGCTGCACCTGCGGGCGGCGCGGCTGCATGGAGGCGTACGCCGGACGCGCGTCGATGGAAGCCCGCGCGCGCAAGCTCGTCGAGAAGGGACACGCGACCGACCTCTTCAAGCTGATGGCCGAGCACGAACACACGCGCCTCACGAGCGCGATCTGGGCGCGCGCGCTCGAGCGCCGCGACCAGCTCGCGATCTCGCTGATCGATCGCGCCGTGCAGGCGCTCGGTGCCGGCGTCGCCTCGACCGTGAACGTCCTCGACGTCGAGGCGGTGATCATCGGCGGCGGTCTCGGGATGCGGCTCGGAGAGCAGTTCGCGCAGCGGATCTCCACCGCGATGAAGCCGCACCTGTTCATCGATTCGCGCCCGCCCAGCGTGCACCCCGCCGGACTCGGCGACCTCGGCGGCGCGATCGGTGCGTCGCTGCTGCTCGACTAACCGCGCGCGCCCGCGAGCAGGCGTTCGATGGGGCCGCGGAACGAGGCAGCGTCGAGGGCTTCGGGCTGAAAGCGCCGCGGCGCTTCGCCGCCGCGGTAGAGCAGGAACGACGGCGTGCTGGAGATGCGCGTGCGCGCGGCGAGCGCCCGCGCCCCGGCGAGCTGCGCCTGCGCGGGCGACGCGTTGCGCGCGGCGAGCGCGCGCGCGACGTCGACGCCCGGGATCGCGCCGGCGAGCGCGCGCAGGTACGTGTCTGTGACGTACGAGCTGTTCTCGAGGCCCTGGTTGCGGTAGGCGAGCTCGACGAACTCGAACAGGCGGTCCTGTTCGCCGAGCGCGTCGGCCATCAGCGCGGCGCGCGCGGAGTCGTGTCCGATCTCGTCGATCGCGCGGAACTCGACGCGCACACGGCCGTCGCGCACGAACGTCGAGATGATCGCCGGCAGCGCGCCCGACGCGAACTGGGCGCAGGCCGGGCACTGCAGATCGCCGAGCTCGACGAGCGTGACCGGCGCGCGCGTGCCGCCGAGAGCCGCGCCTTCCTGAGGAATCCCCCGCAGGAGCGCGAGCGTCGCGCCGGCTCCGGGCACCGGCCGGCCGGGCCTCAGTTCCGAGGTGCTGCCGCTCGTCGCGATCGTCGTCAGCACCGCCGCGAGCGCGGCCACGAGCAACAGCATCGCCCCGAGCTGCCAGCGCCGGCGGCGCCGCGCGTCGGACGGTCCATCTAGAACTGCGCCGGACATGCCCGACTTGTAGCGCAACGGCACGAACTATGTTGAGGTCGGTGGCGCTCCCGTTCGGCGTATCGATCGCCGCCCTCTCGCTCGCACAGGGGGCCGTCGTGGCGATGCCGGAGGGCGTGCGCGACACGCGGCTCGAGGCCTTCCGCGGGCGGCGGTGGGCGCTCGTGCCCCCGCTGTCGGTGATCGCGTTCGTGCTCATCGCCCGTGCCGCCGAGCACGCGAGCGCGGAGAGCCTCACCTACCTCGCGCTCGTGGCCGTGCCGGCGCTCGCGGCGCTCGCGCTGGGGTGGCTCATGCGCGGCGCGCGACCCGCGCTCGCGCTCGTCACCCTCGCGCTGTTCGCGCTCGCGTGGGCCGACCGCCGCGGGCTCGCGGGGGAGGGCGCGGCGCTGGCCCTGTCCGCGCTGAGCTGCGTCGCGCTCGGCGTTTTGATCGCGGCCGTCACGCCCGCGCGCTGGCTCGCGGCGGGCATCGTCGCGATGGCCGTCGCCGACACCGCGCTCGTCGTCTCAGACCAGCTCCAGCGGCCGAACAGCGTGCTGAACGCGGCCCGCCCCGCGGCGGGGTTGCCGCGCCTTCAGAGCGCGGTCTTCGGCTCGGCCGTGATGGGCTACGGCGACCTGTTCGTCGCGGGGGCGTTCGGGGGGCTGCTCGCGATCCACCTCTCCCGCCGCGAACAGCTTCGCGGGTCCGCGCTCGCCGTCGCGCTCGCGCTCGCGTTCGACCTGCTGTTCCTCGTCGTCGACGAGCTGCCGGCGACGGTCCCCGTCGCGCTCGCGCTGATCGTGCTCGCCGTCGTGCGCAGGCGCTCGGGCGCCGACGCGAGCGGCCGCAGGCGCGCGATCGCCCGCCGCCGCGGGCGGGAGCTGCCCACCGCGCCGGCCCTCGTCAGGCCCCCGGTTCGCCGGCGCTCTTAGGACCTCGTCCGCGTGGCTACGCCGCGAGCCCGGTCGCGTCGTGCGGGCGGGTGAGAGCCGGGACATCGTCGTCCGGCGGCTCGAGCTCGGCGGGACAGCGCGTGCTCACCTCGAGCGTCGGCGGAGCCTCGGCCGCGCGCCCGGAGGACGCGCCCGCGTCCTCGATCCGCCGCAGCTGCGGGATGACGCGGTGGTCGAAGGAGCCGACCGCCTCGTTGAAGGCGCCGACCGCGGAGTTGAGCTGGCGCCCGACCTTCGCGAACGGCTCCGCGAACCGTGCGAGCCGGCGATGCAGCTCGCGCGCGGACTCCGCGATCTCGCGCGCCGACTGCGCGATCAGCTCCTGGCGCCAGCCGTAGTGGACGGCCCACAGCAGCCCGATGAGGGTCGTCGGCGTCGCCATCAGCACCTGATGCGAGATGCCGTACTCGATCAGCGCCGGGTCCTGCGCGAGCGCCGCCTGGTAGATCCCGTCGGAGGGGACGAACATGACCACGAACTCGGGCGTCGCGTCGAGCTGCGCCTGGTACCCCTTCGCCGCGAGCTTGACTATGTGATCGCGTGTCTGGCGCGCGTGACGTGCGATGTGCGCTTCGCGATCGTGGTCCGTCGTAGCCTCGAGCGCCGCGAGGTACGCGTCCAGCGGCACCTTCGAGTCGACGACCACGATCTTCCCGCCGGGAAGCCGCACGAGCATGTCCGGCCGCAGCGCCCCGTCGACGGTCTTCAGCGTCGTCTGCTCGAGGAAGTCGCAGTGCGCGACCATGCCCGCCATCTCGACCACGTTGCGCAGCTGGATCTCGCCCCACGCACCCCGCGTCGACGGGCGCTTGAGCGCCGAGACGAGGTTGCCGGTCTCCTGGTGCAGCGAGCGCACGCCTTCGCCGAGGTCCCTGACCATCTGCGCAAGCTCGCCCTGAGCCTGGCGGCGCTCGCGCTCGAGCCGACCGATCTCGCCCTCCATCCTGCCGAGCTTGTCCTGCACCGGCGCCATCACGCCCTTGATCTCCTCGCTGCGCCGCGCCATCTCGCCGGCCGCACGCTCCTGCTCGGCTCGGCGCTGGTCCTCGAGCCGCCGCGCGAGCGACTCGCCGGTCTGAGCGAGGACGTCGACCGATATCGACTTCAGCTCGTCGCGCATGCGCTCTCGCTCGCGCTGCCTGTCCTCGTGAGTGCGCCGTGCGCTCGTCCGGGATGCCGCGAGCGCCGCCAGCGCGCCGAGCGCCGCGGCGATAACCGCGAGCAAGATTCCGGTCGAGCTCATTTGGACTCCCAAGGGTCGCATCCGCCCCGGACGCCCCGGGCGGGGCGTCCGCCGGCGCGCTCGGCCTACGCCGGTCGCGCCCGGTTCGTGAGGTAGTCGGAAGCCGTCTCCTGGAGCACGCTCAGCATCACCGGCGCTGCCGGCACGAGCCGCGCGCGTGCGGGGAGGGCCGCGATCACCCGGCGCACGGGCGGCGCGGGCGCGAGCGCGCGGATCGCGATGTCATCGCGCGACGCCGAGAGCGCCAGCTCGGGGATCAGCGCCACGCCCACGCCCGCGGCGACGAGCCCCTGGATCGTCTGGTAGTCGTCGCTGTGGAACGACACGCGCGGCTCGAAGCCGGCGGCGTGGCAGAGGCGCACGACGTGCCGAGCACACGGGCTCGCGTCGGAGGTCTGCACCCACGACTCGCCCGCGAGGTCCGCCAGGCGCAGCCCCTCCTTGCCCGCGAGCGGGTGATCGCTCGAGAGCGCGAGATACATCGGGTCCTCGAGCAGCGTCAGCGTGCGCGCCTGCGCGAGCGCGCTCGGCTCGTCGAACTCGTACAGCAACGCGAGGTCGAGCTCGCCGCGGCGCACGCGCGGAGCGATGTCCTCCGGCTCGCCCTCGGTGAGCGTTATCTCGACGTCGGGATAGGACTCGCGAAACGCCGCGATCGCCCGCGGAACGAGCGTCGCGCCGGCGGTCGGAAACGACGCCAGGCGCAGCTTGCCGGCGCGCAGCCCCGCGATCTCCGCGAGCGCCGACTCGGCGGCGTCCACACGCGCGAGGATGCCCTCGGCGTGCCCCACGAGCGTCTGACCGGCGGCGGTCAGGGTCACGCCACGGGGATGGCGCTCCAGCAGCGGGGTGCCGGCTTCCGCCTCGAGCGCCGCGATCTGCTGCGAGACCGCAGACTGCGTATACGAGAGGGCATGCGCGGCGGCGGAAACCGAGCCGCCGTAGGCGACCTCGCGCAGGACCTTCAGGCAGCCGACGTTGAGCATAAGTAAAGCTTATACCAAAGTTCATAAGATTCACTGGAGCTGATGGCAGGGGCGTGCCAAGCTGAGGCGAAAGCAAGATTCGAAACTCCGCCATTGGCGCCTTCACCCGCATCCATCCACGCTCCCAGGAGATACACCATGCCCACCAAGGTCATCGTTTCCTACGACGGCACCGCGAACGAGGACGACGCGATCGCTCTCGGGCGCGTGTTCGCCCAGGCCGGCGCCGAGGTCGCGCTCGCCTACGTGCGCCACACCCACGAGGCCGACACGGCGCGCGAGTCGCTCGCGCAGAGCGAGGCCGAGCAGCTGCTCCAGCGCGGCGTCGAGCTGTTCGGCGGCACGAACGTCGGACGCCACGTCGTCACCGACCGCTCGACGCCGGAAGGCCTGCGCGCGCTAGCCGTGCGCGAGGGCGCCGACGTGATCGTGTTCTGCTCGGACTCGCACACCGCTGAGGGCCACATCGCGATCGGCAACTCCGCCGAGCGGCTGCTCGAAGGCGGCCCCGCCGCCATCGCGATCGCGCCCGTCGGCCTCGGCGACCGGCGCGAGGTCGCGGTGCGCCAGATCGTCGCGATCGGCGACGCCGGCGGCGGCGCGCAGGCGAGCGCGGAGTCGCTCGCGAGCGCGCTCGGCGCTACCGTCGCGCCCGTCGCCAACGACGACACCGACCTGCTCGTGATCGACTCACGGCCCGAGGCCGAGCCCGGCCACGTCTCGATTACGGCGTCGGCCGCGCACGCCGCCGAGATCGCGACGAGCTCCGTGCTCATCCTTCCGCGCGGCGCCGCGCTCTCGTTCGGCCGCGCGGCCACACCGGCCGTGGCGTAGCGCACCGGGCGCGGCGGCGCCGGCCGCCGCGCTCGGCGGCTGCCGTGCCCGGCGAATCGCGTGCGCGCGCGCGGGTGCACGCGCGCGCCGGCGCCGAAGCCGATCGACGACCGCCCACGGCGGCGCCGGCCGCGCTCGGTTATCGCGCGCGCGCCGGCGGCGAAGCCCATCGTCAGCGGACGCCTTGGCGGCGGCCCCCGCGGCGCGTTCGCAGCGCGAGCGCGCGCGCGAGGCCGTAGCGCGTGAGCGCTTCGACGAGGTCCGCGGCCCCGCCGACGAAGTGCGCGAGCGGGCCTGTGACGAGGCGCGCGCGGATGCGGCGGGAGGGCCGCCAGCCGACCGGGTTGCTCACCGCGCGCACGGTATCGTGGCGGGCGTGCCGGTCGCGGTGAAGACGACGCTCACCGAGCTCGAGGGATCGCGGGTGCGACTGCGGGTCGAGGTCCCGCCCGACGAGCTGGAGGGACGCGTCGAGCGCAAGGCACACGAGCTGGGACGCGACCTGCGGCTGCCGGGGTTTCGGCGCGGCAAGGTGCCACCGGGCCTGGTCATCCAGCGCATCGGCCGTGACGCGGTGCTCGAGCAGGCGGTCCGGGAAACGCTCCCGCACTGGTACTCGGACGCGATCGAGGCTTCGGGCATCGTCCCGGTGGGCGACCCGCAGGTGCAGCTCGACGAGATGCCCCCGCTCGGGGAGCCGCTCGCGTTCTCGATCGAGGTCGGCGTGCTGCCGCGCGCTCAGCTCGGCGAGTACCGCGGCCTCGAGGTCCCGCGCCGCGAGCCCGCCGTCCCGCTTGAGCGCGTCGACGCCGAAGTCGAGGCGGTGCGCGACCGGCTGGCGCGTCTCGAGAGCGTCGATCGCGCGGCCGAGACCGGCGATTTCGCGATCGTCGACTACGAAGGCACGTTCGCGGACGACGGCGCCGGGCAGGCCACGGAGGATGCGCCCGACTCGGGCGAGCCCGTTCCGGGCGGCGAAGGGCGCGACCAGCTGATCGAGCTGGGAGCGGACAGGCTGATTCCGGGCTTCGAGGAGGGCCTCGTCGGCGCGATCGCGGGCGAGACGCGCGAGCTCGAGCTGTCGTTCCCCGCCGACTATCCGGCCGAGCAGCTCGCCGGCCGCGCGGTGCGCTTCCAGGTGCGCGTCAAGGACGTCAAGCGCAAGGAGCTGCCGCCGCTCGACGACGACCTCGCGCTCGACGCAGGCTTCGACTCGCTGGAGGAGCTGCGCGAGGACATCGGACGCGCGCTCACGCAGGCGGACGAGCGCGCGATCGAGGCCGAGTTCCGCGAAGCGGCGCTCGATGCGGCGGTCGCCGTCGCGCGCGTCGATCTCACCGACGAGCTGATCCGAGCGCGCGCTAGAGAGATGTGGGAGCGGACGCTGCACTCGCTCGAACACCGCGGCATCTCGCGCGAGGCGTATTTGAAGCTGTCCGCGCGCGACGAGCCGCAGATCCTTGCGGAGCTCGAGCGCGACGCCGAGCGCGCCCTGCGCCGCGAGGCCGTCGTGAGCGCGATCGTCGCGGCCGAGCAGATCGCGCCCACGGACGAGGAGCTCCTCGCCGCGCTCGCGCCCGCCGCCGAGGAGGAGGGCGTCTCCGCCGACGACTTGCTCGAGCGCCTGCGCGCGCGCGGGCGCTTGGATGAGGTGCGCGAGGATCTGGCCGCGCGCCAAGCGGTCGAGCTGATCGCGAACGAGGCGAAGCCGATCTCGCCCGCTCAGGCGCACGCGCGCGAGCAGCTGTGGACGCCCGAGCGAGCCGAGGGCGGGGGCGTCGGCGCCGGCGTAGCGGGCGGGCGGCTGTGGACCCCGACCGATCCTGGGTCGGCAAGCTAGCCTCTAGAGGAATCTCACCGTCGAGGCGAAACCAAAGCGAGGACCATGAGCCCACTTGTTCCGATGGTTGTCGAGCAGACCTCGCGCGGCGAGCGCGCGTTCGACATCTACAGCCGCCTGCTGAACGAGCGCATCATCTTCCTCGGCACGCCGATCGACGACCAGATCGCGAACCTGATCGTCGCGCAGCTGCTGCACCTCGAGTCGGAGGATCCCGAGAAGGACATCTCGGTGTACATCAACTCGCCCGGCGGATCCGTGTACGCGGGCCTCGCGATCTACGACACGATGCAGTTCGTCAAGCCGCACGTGCAGACGATCTGCGTGGGCATCGCGATGTCGATGGGCGCGCTGCTGCTCGCGGGCGGCGCCGAGGGCAAGCGCATGGCTCTGCCCAACGCGAAGATCCTGATCCATCAGGTCTCCTCGAGCTTCGAAGGCCAGGCGACCGACATCGAGATCCACGCCAAAGAGATCATCGACGTGCGCCGGCGGCTCGACGAGATCATCGCCAAGCACACGCGCAAGGAGCTCGAGGACGTCCGCAAGGACACCGACCGCGACTACTTCATGAGCTCCGAGGAGGCGAAGGAGTACGGGATTATCGATCGCGTGATCTCGGAGCATTGACGGCGCATCCAGCGCCCGCCACGACGCTCGTGAGAACCCGGTAGAGACAGACACAAGAAGCGATGGCGAGGCCAACCGACTCCAACGAGCAGCTCCTGTGCAGCTTCTGCGGCAAGTCGCAGCGGCAGGTCAAGAAGCTGATCGCCGGCCCCGGCGTGTACATCTGCGACGAGTGCATCGATCTCTGCAACGAGATCATCGACGAGGAGCTGTCGGCGCCCGCGGCGTTCGACATCGAGAACCTTCCCAAGCCGCGCGAGATCTACGAGGTCCTCGACGAGTACGTCGTCGGTCAGGATCCATCCAAGCGCACGCTGTCGGTCGCGGTCTACAACCACTACAAGCGCGTGCAGATGATGATGTCCGGCGAGTCGGACATCGAGCTGCAGAAGTCCAACATCCTGCTGCTCGGCCCGACCGGGTGCGGCAAGACGCTGCTCGCGCAGACGCTCGCGCGCATCCTGAACGTTCAGTTCGCGATCGCCGACGCGACGGCGCTGACCGAGGCGGGGTACGTCGGCGAGGACGTCGAGAACATCCTCCTGAAGCTGATCCAGGCGGCCGACTACGACGTCAAGAAAGCCGAGACGGGGATCATCTACATCGACGAGGTCGACAAGATCGCGCGCAAGGCCGACAACCCGTCGATCACCCGCGACGTCTCGGGCGAGGGCGTCCAGCAGGCGCTGCTGAAGATCCTGGAGGGCACGCAGGCTTCGGTGCCGCCCCAGGGCGGCCGCAAGCACCCGCATCAGGAGTTCCTGACGATCGACACGACGAACGT
>DATBCA010000327.1:0-2674 GCA_036270715.1 Solirubrobacteraceae bacterium | reverse complement strand
GAACGACGTCGGTCTCGTTGAAGTAATGAAACCCGATGCCGTCGATGCCCGGCAGGATGCGCTCGACCTGGAGCAGCCCCGAGTCCTCGCGCCGCGGCAAGTCGACCTGCGTTTTGTCGCCGGTGATGACCATCTTCGAGTTCACGCCCAGCCGCGTCAGCACCATCTTCATCTGCATGGCGGTCGCGTTCTGCGCTTCGTCGACGATCACGAAGGCGTCGCCGAGCGTGCGCCCGCGCATGAACGCGAGCGGCGCCACCTCGAGCGTGGCGTCATCGAGATCGCGCCGCTCGCATATATGAGGGGACGTAGCTTGAACGACTCCTTCGTCATCCTCGACGAGGCCCAGAACACCACCCCCGAGCAGATGAAGATGTTCCTCACGCGGCTCGGCTTCGGCTCGAAGATGGTCGTCACCGGCGACGTCACGCAGGTCGATCTCCCGCCCGAGCAGCGCTCCGGGCTGATCGCCGTCGGCGACGTGCTGACGCAGATCGACGGCATCGATTTCGTGTCCTTCGGCGCCGAGGACGTCGTCAGGCACAAGCTCGTCCAGCGCATCGTCGAGGCATATGACGAGCACTCGCAGCGCGAGGGCGGACGCGCCGACCGCGCGTAGTGAGCGCGCGATGATCGACGTCGACGTCATCGGCCTGCCCGCCGCGCGCGAGGCGTTGCGCCCGGATCTGCCAGACGCGGCGGGCGTGCGCGAGCTGTGCCTTGCCGCCGCCGCGCGCGCGGGCATACGCGAGGGGCACCTCGCTGTCGAGTTCGTCGACGCCGCTCGCATCGCCGCACTGAACGCCGAGCATCGAAATGAGGCGCATGCCACCGACGTGCTGTCGTTCCCGATCGACGGACCGGCTGACGACGGCGATGGGCAAGAGGTGGCGGGCGGGTATCCGAACGCGACTGCCGGGCGCACGCGCACGCACGCGCAGCAGCCCGATCGCGAGCTCGGCGACGTCGTCATCTGCCTCGAGCACACCCGCGACGTCCGCGAGGCGATCGTGCACGGCGTGCTCCACCTCGCGGGCCTGGACCACGAGACCGACGACGGCGACATGCTCGCGCTCCAGCGCGAGGTGCTCGCGGCGGCGCGCGCCGCGCCAGGGCAACGCTCGCACCCGCGCGAGGGGCGTTGAGCGCCCCCGCGACGCGCAGCGGATTCGTCGCCCTCGCCGGGCGGCCGAACGTCGGTAAGTCGACGCTCGTCAACGCGATCGTCGGCGCGAAGGTCGCGATCACCTCCGACCGTCCCCAAACGACGCGCCGCGCGATCCGCGGCGTGCTCTCCGACGAGCAATGCCAGCTCGTCCTCGTCGACCTGCCCGGAGTGCAACGGCCGCGCGACGCGCTCACCACGCGCATGGCCGCGCGTGTGCGCCAGGAACTCGAGGACGCCGACGCCGCGCTGCTGGTGCTCAACGCCGAGCAGGGCGTCGGTCCGGGCGACAGGTTCATCGCGAGCGTCCTCGCCGGCGGCGCCATTCCGGTCACGATCGCGCTCAACAAGGTCGATCGCTGCAGCGAGCACGCGATCGTCGCCGTGCTGGAGCTCGCGTCCGAGCTCGACGGGCGCGCGGAGGTGTTTCCTGTCTCGGCGCGCACCGGGGACGGCGTACGCGCGCTCGCGGAGCACCTCAAGGCGCTCATGCCGCCGGGCCCGTTCCTGTTCGAGCACGGCACCAGCACCGATCAGGCATCGCTCGTCGTGCTCGCCGAGCTCATCCGCGAGGCCGTCCTGCGGCGGACCTTTCAGGAGCTGCCGCACGCCGTCGAGGTCGTCGTCGAGGATGTCGAAGCGCCACGCGCGGGCCTCGCCGTCGTGCGCGCGCTCATCTGGGTGGAGAGTACCTCGCAGCGCGGCATCGTCATCGGCAAGGGCGGGCGCATGATCAAGGCCATCGGCATCGCCGCGCGGCGCGAGCTCGAGCGTGAGCTCGGGGTGCAAGTGCATCTCGACCTCGCCGTTCGCGTCCGCCGCGACTGGCGCGCCGACGACGCGCTCCTCGACCGCCTCGGCATCACCTGAAGCCGGCGCGGCCGGTCCGGGCGTCAGATCGCACGCGCGAGCGAGGAGGCGATCCTGTTCACGCCCGCGAGGTCGAGCTCGCGCTCGAACTGGAACGGGATCGTGTGCACGCGCAGGCCACGCCGGCGCAGGCGCGCGACGAGGCTGTGCTGGAAGCGTGCTCGATCGTGCGCGGCGCTCGCCGCTCGGTACGCCGCCGCCGCCGCGTCGCCGTCGAGCGCCGCAGCTCGCTCGAGCGCGCGCAGGTCGGCCGCGCTGAAGCGCTGCGGGATCGCGCCGTTGACCAGCACCGCGTCGAGCTCGCGTGCCAGCCCCTCGGCGAGGCGCCGCTCGAGTTCGAGCGTCTCCTCGACCGCGAGCTCGGTCGGCGTCGCGACCGCGACGTAGCTCGAGCGCTCCTCGTCGGCGAGCAGCTCCTGGACGTGGCGCGTCTGCGTCGCGACGGCGCCGACGCGCGCGATCGCGCCGAACGTCCGCGGCGATGAGAGCAGGCCGAGCGCGTGCCCCGTCGCCGGAGCGTCGAGCACCACGAGGTCGTAGTCCGCGCTGCGCCGCCGCCAGCGCTTCGCCTGCGTGAGCTCCCACACCTTGATCATGCTCACGAGCTCTTTCGCTCCGGGTGCCGCCGCCGCGAAGTAC
>DATBCA010000326.1:0-5274 GCA_036270715.1 Solirubrobacteraceae bacterium | reverse complement strand
CTCGAGAAGGACGCCTCGCTGCGGCGCCAGATCAAATCCGCGATGATCTATCCCACGCTCGTCATCACCTTCGCGATCGGCGTGATGATGGCGCTCGTTGCCTTCCTCGTCCCCGTGTTCGAGGGCGTGTTCAAACAATTCGGCGGGGAACTGCCGAAGATCACGCAGGTCTCCGTCTTCCTCAGCCACGCCGTGCTCGGATACTGGTGGCTGATGTTCCTCTTGGTCGCCGGCAGCGCCTTCGCGTTCTTCAAGTGGAAGGCGTCCTCGTGGGGCCGGCCGCAGTGGGACCACTTCAGGTTGCACGTGCCGATGAAGATCGGCACGATCGTCCAGCAGGTCGCCGTCGCGCGCTGGGCGCGCACCTTCGCCTCGCTCACCAGCGCCGGAGTCCCGCTGCTGCAGGCGCTCGAGATCACCGGCAGGACCGGCGGCAACGTCGCCGTCGAAGAGGCGATGGAGGGCGTGACCGCCTCGGTCAAGCGCGGCGGCACGATCGCCGGCCCGCTCGCGCAGGCGCCGATCTTCCCCGCGATGGTCACGCACATGGTCGGCGTCGGCGAGGAGACGGGCGCTCTCGACGAGATGCTCGACAAGATCGCGGACTTCTACGAGGACCAGGTCGCCGCGTCGGTCAAAGCGCTCACCTCGATCCTCGAGCCGGTCATGATCGTCGTCATCGGCAGCATCGTCGGGTTCATCGTGATCTCGATGTACATGCCGCTGTTCTCGGTCTACAACTCGATCCACTGACCGGTTAGCGCTCACGCGTCGCGGCGCACGCGCAGCGCGCTGCTCTGCACCGACAGCGAGAGCCCGCCCTCGAGCAGTTCGAGCACCTCCGCGCCCGCGAGCTCGCGCCGCCAGCCGCGCAGGGTGCGCGCGTCGGCCTCGCGCCCACTCTCGCGGTGGGTCGCGACGATCAGCTGCAGGTCCGCGCGGCTCGCGAGCAGCTCGTACGCGAGGTCCGCCTCACGCGCCCGCGCGCGCAGCAGCGCCTCCGCGAGCGCGATCAGCGGCGCGTCCTGCGGCTGCGCCGAGGCCGACGCCGGGCGCGAGGGCGGCGGGTCCTCGGGCAGCTCGCGTGCGCTCGCCACGACCTCGAGCAGTTCGCCGGCGCGCCTGCGCATGCCGTGCGTGCCCGCGCCGCGCAGCGCGGCCAGTTGCGCCGGGTTCGCCGGCCGGCGCTTCGCGATCTCGACGAGCGCCGCGTCCGCGAGCACGCTCTGCGCCGGGCGGTCCTGCCGCCGGGCCACGCGCTCGCGCCACGCGACCAGCTCGCGCGCGATCGGCCGCGCCCCCGCGCTCAGGGTGCGCACGCGCGGGAGCCGCTCGAAGATCGCGTCGACGTCGCGCTCGTCGCTCGCCGACTCGAGCGCCGAGCACTCCTCCAGCGCCCACTCCAGGCGTCCGAGCCGCTCGAGGCGGCGTTCGAGCTCCTCCGCCAGCGCCAGCAGGTGCACGACGTCCTCGCGCGCGTACGCGAGCTGCTCGCGCGAGAGCGGGCGCGCGTCCCAGCGCGTGAAGCTCGCGCTCTTCCCCACGCGCACGCCGAGCAGCTCCGAGAGCAGCGACTCGTACGACGACTGCGCGCCGAGGCCCGCAAAGCCCGCCGCCACCTGCGTGTCGAACACGTTGCGCACCTCCGTGCGCAGGTGCCGCCGCGCGAGCGCCACGTCCTGGCGACCCGCGTGTACGACCACGCGCACCTGCGGGTCCGCGAGCGCGGCCGCAAGCGGCGTGAAGTCCTCCTCGCCCGACAGCGGGTCCAGGAGCTCGATCCGCTCCCCCTCGCCGATCGCGTCCGGGATCGCCAGCTGCACCAGGCACAGGAGCGTCCGGTAGCGGCCCTCGCCCATGAACTCGGTGTCGAGCGCGAAGCGCGACGCGCCCGCGAGGTCCGCCGCGTACGGCGGCGCTCCGCCGACCGTCTCGGCGCTCACGCGCTCGCTCCCGGCAGCAGCCATAGCGCGCCCGTACGCAGGCCAGCCGATTCCGAGACGTCCGTGCCATGCGCGCGCACCCACAACGCGGGTTCCGAGCAGGCCGCGTTCGTCGGCTCGCGCCGGTGGTGGCAGGTGGTGTTCAGGAACGCGTACTTGACCTCGCCCGCCGCGATCAGCCGTCGCAGCTTCGCCACGGTCGTGAACACGCGCGCGTTGTACGTCGTCAGCACGAGCACCGGGCGCGCGTCCTGCACGATCAGCGAGCCGATGCCCGTCGCCGACTCCGCCGCGAGCTCGTACTTCGCGCTGCCCTGGTGCCCGCGCAGGAACGTGCTCAGCGCGTTCTGCTCTTCGCTCGGCAGCGCGCCCACGTAGCCCGCATCGGTCACGCCTTCTTTGATCGAGCTCACGTCGGTTGCGAACGGGAGCGCGAGCACCGCGAGCATCGTCAGCGCGAGCGTCGCCTGCTCGCGCAGGCCGGTCAGCGTCGCAGGGCCGCCACCGGGGACGCGTCGTTCGCGCAACGGCGCCGCGCCCGTGCGCGCGCGGGTCGCCGTGGCCGTGCCCGCGCTCGCGTGCGCGGTGCCGCTCTCGGCGACCTCGGCATCACGCGAGCGCCGCGAGGTCGCCGCCGTGCGCCACGCGCTGGCCCACGGCGCCAGCGCGAGCAGCGCGAGCGCCCCCAGCGTCGCCGCGAACGTCAGCCACCAGATCCCGTGCACGCTGTAGATCAGCCGCTCGACGAAGTACACGTTCGCGAGCAGGGCGATCACGAGCGCGATCGCCTGCGCGCGCGTGCGCGCGGCGCCCGCCCAGGCGGCGCCGACGCCGAGCATCGCCGCGACCGCCGGCGTGAAGCTCTCCACGTAGCGCGGGTGAAGGCGTGCCATCTGGCTGAAGAGCACGATCCCGCACGCCATCCACACCGCGAGGGACGCCGCCAGCGCGCGGCGCACGCGCAGCGCAGCCGCATCGTCGAGCGCAGCCGTGCCGTCCTCGGCGTCAGTGCCGAGCACCGGCGCTGGCCGATCTCCGATCGGTCGCGCGGGCAGGCGCGAGGCGGCGAGCAGCGCGGGGATGCCGAGCAGCAGCGCCGCGAGCAGCTCGGCGCCCAGGCGCTCGCCTGACAGCGGGCCCACGCGCGCGAGCAGGCGCGTGGGGGAGGGCGGCACGATCGGGATGCGGTCGCGCTCGGCCTGCGTCGCCTGCGGGTAGTTGCGCCCGGTTTGATACACGGGAAACGACCCCGCTTCGTTGCTCTTCCCGCTGATCCGTTCGCTGCCGTTGAACACGAACGCCGCGTTCCACGCGCTGCCGTTCGTCGAGCCGATCGCGTACGGGCGTTCGTGCGCGGGAAACAGCAGCGTCGCCGTGAGCCACGACAGCGCCACGGCGACGTACACAGCGCCGGCGAGCGCCGTCACCGCCACGCGACGCTGCGGGCTGCCCGGCATGCCCAGGAACGCGAGCAGCGCGAGCGCTGGGAGCGCGACCAGCGACTCGAGCAGCTTGACGTCGAACGCCACCCCCATCGCCGCCGCGCCCGCGATCAGCAGCGCCACGGAGCCCCGCTCGCACGCGAGCACGATCAGCAGCGCTGCGAGCAGGATCAGCGCCATCATCACCGCGTCCATGGTGTCGCTGCGCGCGGTGATCACCTCGATCGGGAGCACCGCGAGCGCCAACGCCGCCGCGAGCGCCGCGCGCGCGCTCCACACCCTCCTTACGACCGCGAAGCAGAGCGGCACCGACGCCACGCCCGCGAACACCTCGGGCAGCTTGAGCGTCGTGCTCGAGAAGCCCAGCACCTTCACGCTCGCGACCTGCAGCCAGAGGTCGACCGGAGGCTTGTCGATCGAGACGCTGCCCGAGGGCTCGAAGGCGCCGAAGAAGAAGTTGTGCAGCGACAGGCCCATGCTGCGAACGGCCGCGTCGTAGAACGGATCGGGCGAAACCTTGCCGATGTTGATCAGGCGCAACGCTGCCGCCAGCACCGTGATGAGCGCGAGCACCGCCCACTCGTTCCGTCGCGATCCTCTGCTCACGCGCGCACACGTTAGTCTCTGCGCTCGATGAACAGCGCAGCCAACGGCGTACCCGACCCCGATGCGCAGGAGCGCCCGCCGCGCGAGTGCATGGCCTGCCGCGGCACCGGCAGCGTGATTTCACACCTCGGCGGCGAGCCGAAAACCGTCACATGTCCGTGGTGCGACGGCAGCGGGATGCGCGGTGCAATTTCTGATGCACAGGCGAAGTGGAAAAACCCGCAGGAGGGCTCGCAAACCACGTAGGCAATGCGTCCAAGCGCGTGTCACAGCTAAAGACCGCGCGCGGGACGGTCGATGCATCGGCTGAAAAGCCAGTGTCGAGGTACAAGGCACAACGCCGCTAGGCGTGTAGCAAAGCCGGCGGCTCGCTCGCGTTTGACCGTTGGTCTTCACGAGGGGGACGCAATCGCCACTTGACGGCGATGGACCAAGGGCTGGCGCTCTCCAAGAAGCGAATCCAAGGAGGATTCAATGTTGAACCGACTGCGCCAGCGCTCGAAGGACGAGGGTGGTTTTACCCTCATCGAGCTTCTGGTCGTCATCCTGATCATCGGCATCCTTGCCGCGATCGCGATACCGTCGTTCCTGAACCAGAAGAGCAAGGCTCAGGACGCCGCTGCGAAGCAGCAGGTGACGACGCTTCAGACCGCGATCGAGACGTTCGCGACCGACCACAGCGGTAGCTACGAAGGCGCGACCCTGGCGGAACTCCAGGCGATCGAGCCGACGCTGAAAGACGAATCGACGGCGAAACCGACCGTCCCCGTCGCAAAACCGACTGAATACGAAGTCGTGTCTGAATCGGTTGGGTCGAAAGACAAATTCAAACTCAAAAACGTGGCCGGCGAAATCACGCGCACGTGCTCGCCCGAAAAAACGGGCGGCTGCCCCAAAGGCACCTGGTAGCACTCGCCTGACACTGCAGTACTCGTGACTGCGAGAGGGGCGGCCCACCGGGCCGCCCCTTTTTTTTGCGCGCGCTCGCTGCCGCGCACGATCGGTGCCGGGCCGCGCGTCGCTCTCGCGCGCTCGCCTCCGCGCACGATCGGTGGCCTGCGGCGCCGACGCTGGAACCCCTTGTCCGCCCCTCCGTCGAGGCTCCCTGGGTCCGCGAGGGTATGGGGTAGGTGCGATGAGCAGAGGTGTTGCTCTCTGCGCATTTCGTACCGCGGGTAGGCATCGCATCTAGACCAACGCGCCGTGGACTACCTAGCCGGTGTCGCCCGATAATGACTTCACATAGCCAGTGCCGAGGTACGAGGCACTACGCCGTTGGACGG
>DATBCA010000325.1:0-2001 GCA_036270715.1 Solirubrobacteraceae bacterium | reverse complement strand
CGCCGCCCCAGGCGCCCGCGCCGAAGGCTCCCGCGCAGCCCGCCCCCGACGCGCCGGCCGAGGCGCCCGCGCCCGAGACCGCCGCGGCGCCGCCCGAGGAGCCGCCCGCGCCCGAGGCCGCCGAGGCGACGCCCGCGCCGGAGACTCCCGAGGCGCAGGCCGAGGCGCCCGCGCCAGAGACCGCGGAGGCGCCGCCGCAGGCCGAGACGCTCGCCGAGCCGCCGCCGCCCGAGCCCGAGGTGCCGCAACAGACGGGGGAGGAGGACGCCGAGGCGCAGGCCGCGGCGCAGGCTACGGAGGTGAGCGAGTCGTGAGTTCGACGGAGATCAAGGCGAGCGACGTGAAGGCGCTGCGCGAGCGCACGGGCGCGGGGATGATGGAATGCAAGAGGGCGCTCGAGGAGTCCGCCGGCGACATCGAGCGCGCGATCGAGATCCTGCGCGTGAAGCAGGGCAAGAAGATCCAGGACCTCGGGGAGCGCGTCGCCACCGAGGGCACGGTGCAGGCGTACATCCACGCGGGCGCGAAGGTCGGCGTGCTCGTGGAGGTCGACTGCAACACCGACTTCGTCGCCAAGAACGAGGACTTCATCGCGTTCGCGCGCGACGTCGCGATGCAGATCGCGGCATCGCCGAGCGTCAAATACTTGAGCCGCGAGGAGGTCCCCGACGATGTGCGCGACGGCGAGGCTCGGATCTACGAGCAGGAAGCCGCGGACAAGCCGGAGAACGTGCGTGAGAAAATCGTCTCCGGCAAGCTCGACGCGTGGTACGAGACGGTCGTCGCGGTCGAGCAGGAGATGCACAACCCGAAGTTCGACGGCAAGACGGTGCAGCAGCTGCGCGACGAGCTCGCGGCAGCGACGGGCGAGAACGTCGTCATCCGTCGCTTCGCGCGCTTCGCAGTCGGCCAGTAGGCACCGGCGGGCGAGGGCTCGGAGATAGGCTTTCGCGCGATGGCGCCTGCCTTCAAGCGGATCCTGCTGAAGCTTTCGGGCGAGGCGCTCATGGGCTCGCTCGAGTACGGCACCGATCCCGAGCGCGTGTCCGCGGTCGCGCGCCAGGTGAGCGCGGTGCACGACCAGGGCGTCGAGGTCGCGATCGTCGTCGGCGCGGGCAACATCTACCGCGGCATGACCGGCGTGGCTGCGGGGATGGACCGCTCGACGGCCGACTACATGGGCATGCTCGCCACGGTGCTCAACGCGCTGCCGCTGCAGGATGCGCTCGAGAAGGTGGGCACGGATACGCGCGTGCAGTCCGCGCTCGCCGTCTCCGAGGTCGCCGAGCCCTACATCCGCCGGCGCGCGATGCGCCACCTCGAGAAGGGCCGCGTGGTGATCTTCGCGGGCGGCACCGGCAACCCGTTCTTCACCACGGACACCGCCGCCGCACTGCGCGCGGCCGAGATCCATGCGGAGATCATCCTCATGGCCAAGAACGGCGTCGAGGGTGTCTACTCCGCCGATCCCGCCGTCGACCCCGACGCGACGTTCATCCCCGAGATCACTCACATGGAGGCGCTCGAGCGGCGCCTGCGCGTGATGGACTCGACGGCGCTCGCGCTGTGCATGGAGAACGGCATGCCGCTGAACGTCTTCAACATGGACGACGAGGAGGCCCTGGCGAAGATAATCTCAGGCGTGCGCGTGGGGACACTCGTATCGAGCACAAGGGGCGATGGCGATGGCGACTGAAAGCCTGATCGAGGAACGGCTCGCGGACGCGCGCGAGCGCATGGTCAAGTCCGCAGAGTCCGCGCACCACGAGTTCTCGACCGTGCGCACCGGGCGCGCGAGCCCCGCGCTGCTGGACAGGGTGGTCGTCGACTACTATGGCGCGGCCACGCCGCTGAACCAGCTCGCGACGATCTCCGTGCCGGAAGCGCGGCTGATCACCGTGCAGCCCTACGACAAGTCGTCGATCAAGGCGATCGAGAAGGCGATCAACGAGTCGGACGTCGGGCTGAACCCGTCGAATGACGGCAACATCATCCGGCTCG
>DATBCA010000324.1:0-2346 GCA_036270715.1 Solirubrobacteraceae bacterium | reverse complement strand
GCTCACGGCGGGATGAAAACGGGGGAGTAGACGAGGAGACCATGGCGAGGGCACGGGTGCTGACCCCGCGGGAGCGCGTGCAATATCGAGCGGCTCAGGCGCTCGGGGCGCTGCCGCCGAAGCTGCAGGTGCGGCTGTCGGGAAAGCCGCTCGTGACGATCGAGGGCGACACGCTCGCGCCCGCGATGCAGCTCTCGCTCGCCGTGCTCGAGCGCCGCAACCTGCCGCCGCTGGAAACGCTGTCGCCGGAAGCGGCGCGCGCCGAACGGCGTCGCCTCGCGGCGATCTACGCGGGGCGGCCGGTGGAGGTGGGCGCGGTGCGCGACCTGCAGCTCGAGGCCGCGACGGGGCAGCTCGCGGCGCGCCACTACGCGCCGGCAGAGCGCGGCGAAGCGCTGCCGCTGCTCGTCTACTACCACGGCGGCGGCTTCACGTACGGCGACCTCGAGACGCACGACGGCGTGTGCAGGAGGCTGTGCAAGCACTCGGGCGCGCACGTGCTCGCGATCGACTATCGCCTCGCGCCCGAGCATCCGTTCCCCGCCGCCGTCGAAGATGCGCGCGCCGCTCTGAGGTGGGCGATCGAGCGCGCGGGCGAGCTGGGCGCGGACGCCGCACGGGTGGGCGTGGGCGGCGACAGGGCCGGCGGGAACCTCGCGGCGGTCGTCGCGCAGCTGGCGGCGCGCGACGGCGGTCCTGCACCGGCGCTCCAGCTGCTGATCTACCCGGTCACCGACTTCACGCGCGCCACCGGCCGCTCGCGCGAGCTGTTCGGCGAGGGCTTTCTGCTCACGACGCCAGAGATGAATTGGTTCGACGCGAACTACCTCGAGGGCAGCGGCGCCAGCCGCGAGGACCCGCGCGTGTCGCCGCTATACGGCGAGGATCTCAGCGATCTGGCGCCCGCGATCGTCGTGACTGCGGCGCTCGACCCGCTGCGCGACGAGGGCGAGGCGTACGGCGAGGCGATGCGAGCCGCGGGCACGCCCGTGACGCTGCGGCGCTTCGAGGGCTTCATCCACGCGTTCGTCAACCTCGGCGGGGTGAACCCCGCGTGCCGCGAGGCCGTCGCCGAGATCGCCGGGATGACGCGCGCGACGTTCGCGAACGCGCCCGCGCGCGATCACTCGCCGGCGCTGCGCGCCAGCTGAGGCGGCTCGGGCGCGCTCTCCAGCGCCGGCTCGGAGTGCGAGGCGCGCAGTTCGTAGGCGCGCCGGGTGTCGGCGTTGGCGTCCGCGAGCACGCGGTCGGCCTTGAGCGCGCGGCCCATTCCCTCGGACAGCCGCCGCGGGAGCAGGTTGATGACGATGTTCGTGCGCTTGGCTCGCTTGGGCACCCACACGTCGACGACCCCGTGCTGGAGCGCGTCCACGATCGCCTCGGCGACCTCGGAGGGCTCGAGGTTGTTGAAGCCGCGGACGTCGCCGAGGCCCGAACCGAGCTCGGTGTTCACGACCGCGGGCATCACGTAGCTGACGTCGACGTGCGCGCCCATCAGGCGCAGCTCGCCGCGCACCGCCTCGCTGAGCCCGACGACGGCGTGCTTGGTCGCCGAGTACGTCGCGCCGCCCGGCGCGCCGAACTTGCCGGCCTGAGAGGAGATGTTGACGATGTGGCCGCGATCGCGCGGGATCATGCGGTCGAGCGCGAGCTTGGTGCCGAGGATCACGCCGTGCAGGTTGATGTCGACCATCCGCCGCGCCGTCAGGTCGTCCTCGTCGATGAAGCGCCCGACCTGCATGATCCCGGCGTTGTTCACGAGCACGTCGAGCGGGCCGATCTGTTCCTCGGCGGCATCGAGGAACGCGGCGAACGAGTCACGGTCGGTGACGTCGAGCGGGAGTCCGACGCAGCGCGGGCCGAGCTCGGCGGCGGTCGCTCGCGCGGCGTCCGCGTCGAGGTCTCCGAGCGCGACCTTCATGCCCTTGTCGAGCAGCGCCTTCGCGGTCGCGCGCCCGATTCCACGCGCTCCTCCGGTGATCGCTGCGTTCTCTCCGGCGAGGATGCGGGGCTGCTTGGCCATGACTCTCCTTCAGTCTTCGGGTGCGCTCGAGCGCACACGCTAGCGCGCGAACGTCTGTAGGGTTTCCACATGCCGTCGTTCCCTTACCAGGGCCAGCACATCTCCTACGAGGAATTCGGCGGCGGCCCCGCGGCGGTGACGGCGCGAGGCGACCGCGGCCGCACCGCGCGCAGCGCGCCCGCTCGCGCGCGCCCGCTGATCCTCGTCCACGGCCTGCTGCTGAGTGGCGAGATGCACCGCCCGCTCGCTGAGG
Organism: Solirubrobacteraceae bacterium; assembly: GCA_036270715.1. Classification (GTDB taxonomy): domain Bacteria; phylum Actinomycetota; class Thermoleophilia; order Solirubrobacterales; family Solirubrobacteraceae; genus Palsa-744. Next base: position 70 of record DATBCA010000324.1, on the reverse strand, counting down.
CGCTGGCCGCGCGCGGCAACCGCGTGATCGCGATCGACCTGCTCGGCCACGGCGCGTCGGACCGCCCGCG
>DATBCA010000323.1:0-3531 GCA_036270715.1 Solirubrobacteraceae bacterium | reverse complement strand
CGAGCTACATGCGCGCGAAGACCGACGCCGACCGCCGCGCGCGCGACGCAGGCGTGGCGACCACGCGCAGCGATCCGGGGCTGACAGCGGTCGCACAGCTGTGGCATTCGTTCGCATCGGCAGAGCACGACCTTCGCAGCGAGGCGAGCAGGATCGCGGCGCCGGCGCTGCTCCTCTGGGGGCGGCACGACCCCGTTATCCCACTGCGCGTCGGCGAGTTGCTCGAGACGCAGCTTCCCAACGCGCGCCTGGTCGCCTTCGACAGTGGCCACGTTCCGCACACGACCGACCCAGACGGCGTCGCCGCGGAGCTGATCCCGTTCGCAGACGCTGCCTTCGCCGCCGCCGAGCGGGTGTCGAGGGCGGCCTAACGGCGGGGGGAGGCGCTCAGGAGAGCACGGAACGCGGGGCGTTGCGACGCGCGAATCGCACCCGTCGGCTCCTCGCCGGCTCGCCCAGCTGGTCGAAGTGGGCCAGCGCTCGCCCGGAGCCCATCGCGACGCACGTGAGCGGCGACTCGGCGAGATATACGGGCAGGCCGGTCTCGATGGAGAGGCGCTGATCGAATCCGCGCAGCAGGACGCCGCCGCCCGCGAGGAGGATGCCGTCGCGGGCGATGTCGCCGGTGAGCTCGGGCGGGGTTTGCTCGAGCGTGTCCTTGACCGCATCGACGATTTCGCGAAGCGGCCCCTCGATCGCCGTTCGCACCTCTCCGCTTCCAAGCATGACCTCGGTGGGCAAGCCGGTGAGCAGGTGCCGGCCGCGGACCTCGGTGCTCTCCTCCGGCTCCAGGTCGACGGCCGCGCCGATCGCGATCTTTATTGCCTCGGCGGTTTGAGAGCCGACCGCAAGCGAGTGCTTGAGCCGGAGATGGCGGGCAATCGCTTCGTCTATCTCGTACCCGCCCACTCGCAGTGAGCGTGAGAGGACGATGCCGCCGAGGGAGATGATCGCCATCTCGCTCGTGCCGCCGCCGACGTCGACGATCATGCGTCCGAGCGGTTCCTCGATCTGCAGGCCCGCGCCGATCGCGGCGGCGATCGGCTCCTCGATCAGGTGCACGCGGCGAGCGCCCGCGCCGAGCGAGGCCTCCTCGAGCGCGCGCTGCTCGACCTGTGTTATCCCCGAGGGCGCGCACACGATCAGCCGCGGGCGAGCGCGATGGCGGTCGAGGACCTTGCGGATGAAGTAGCGAAGCATCGCCTCCGTGACGTCGAAGTCGGCGATCACGCCGTGGCGCAACGGCCGCGTCGCCGAGATCGTCGCGGGCGTGCGCCCGATCATCCGCTGGGCGTCGGCGCCGACCGCGTGGATCCGTTCGGTCCTCGTGTCGGACGCGACGACGGAGGGCTCGGAGACGACTATCCCGCGCCCCTCGACGTACACGAGCGTGTTGGCGGTCCCGAGATCGATCGCCATGTCGCCGCGGTGCGTCGAGCCGAGCAGCCGCTCGAAGATCGTGCGACCGGGGCGATTTCGGCGCTGAGCCATACGAACAGCCTGTCAGACGCGTGCGCCGCTCGGGGCAATCGCCGCTCCTCTTGCAGACCTACCCCGCCCGGCGGATCGCGCGTACGCGCGCACGCGCGCGCGGCGGTCCGGTCGAGAGTCAGGCGCGGTCGCCGGCGAACCCCGCGCACGCGCACACGCAGCGGTCCGGTCGAGAGTCAGGCGCCAGCGCCCTCGGGCGACGGCGCGCCGTGCGGGTGCGCCTCGGCGTGCGGGCCCTCGTGCGCATGCGCCTTGGCGTGCGTGCCCTCGTGCTCTTGCGCGCCCGCGGGCGCGGCGCGGCGATCGACGAACGCAACCACGACCGCGAGCGCGCAGCCGACGAGCGCGGCGGCGACCCAGAAGGCGAGGTGGTAGCCCGACGTCAAGGCCGACGCTGCGGAGTGCCCGCCGGCTTTGAGCGCGTTCGAGTGCGTGGTGGAGAGAGTGGCGAGCACGGCGAGGCCGAGCGCGCCGCCGACCTGCGCGGTGGTGTTGACGAGGCCGGAGGCGAGGCCGGCGTCCTGCGGGGTCGCGCCGGACATCGCGAGGTTCATGAGGGCGGGGAAGGCGGTGCCGGCACCGAGGCCCAACAGGAGCATCGAGGGCGCGACCTGCGTGGCGTAATCGGCGTGCACTGGCGCGAGCGCGAACACGACGAGGCCGGCGGCGACGAGCGCGAGCCCGAGCAGCAGCGCGCGGCGCGCGCCGAGGGCCATGAAGATGCGCTCGGAGTAGCGGATCGAGAGCGTGCCCATGGCGACGGTGACGGGCAGGAACGCGAGGCCGATCTGCAGCGCGTCATAGCCGAGCACGCGGCGCAGGTACAGCGCGCCGAGGAAGAACATCCCGAACATGCCTGCAACCGACAGCACCTGGATGGCGTTGGCGGCGGCGACGGGGCGCGAGCGGAAGATGCGCAGCGGCATCAGCGGGCTGGCGGCGCGCGTCTCGCGCAGAAGGAACGCGGCGAGCAGCGCGAGCGAGCCGGCGCCGAGGACGAGCGTGGTGGCGGCGCCCCAGCCTTGTTTGGCGGCGGGGCCGACGATGGTGTAGACGCCGAGCATGAGCGCGCTGGTGATGAGCAGCGCGCCGGGGACGTCGGCGCCCTCGCGCAGGCCGATGCCGGGCTCGTCGGGAACGAGCCGCCGCGCGGCGAGCGCGGTGGCGACGCCGATGGGGAGGTTCACGAAGAAGATCCAGTGCCAGTTGATCGACTGCGTGAGCACGCCGCCGGCGAGCAGCCCGACGGAGCCGCCGGCGGAGGCGACGAAGGCGAACACGCCGATTGCCTTCGCCTGCTCGCGCCGGCCGGCGTCGCCGTCGGCGGGGAACATCGTGACGATCATCCCGAGGATGACCGCGGAGGTCATCGCGCCGCCGACGCCCTGGATGAAGCGCGCGGCAACGAGCCACCACGCGGCCTGCGCGACGCCGCACACGAGCGAGGAGCCGGTGAACAGCGCGACCCCCGCGAGGAACACTCGCCGGCGCCCGACGAGGTCGCCGAGCCGCCCGGCGAGCAGCAGGAGGCCGCCGAAGGCGATGAGGTACGCGTTGACGACCCAGGCGAGGCTCGAGGTCGAGAAGTGGAGCTGTTCCTGGATGGAGGGCAGCGCGACGTTCACGATCGTGACGTCGAGGACGATCATGAGCATGCCGACGCAGAGCACGTAGAGCGCGGGCCAGCGCGAGCGCGCGCCCGCCGGCGCGCCCGGGCCCACGCCCGCGCGCGGCACCTCCGGCGAGTCGTCCACGGCGAGCGCGCTCATCGCGCGAGCGCCCCCTGCGCGAGCGCGTCGGCGAGCTTGTCGAGGATCTCGCGCGTGCCGTGCTCGCGCGCGGCGGGTGTGTCCTGGCCGTCGAGGAAGACGCCCTGCTCGGTGTAGCGCAGGTGCGTGCGCTCGCCGGCGGCTAGCAGCTCGACGGTCGACACGGACACGGACATGCGCACGCCGTTGCGGTGCATGTTGTACGTGTAGACGATGCGCTCGTCGGGGACGATGTCTTCGTAGAGCGCGTCGTAGAGGTATACGTCGCCGC
>DATBCA010000322.1:0-4853 GCA_036270715.1 Solirubrobacteraceae bacterium | reverse complement strand
CGAAGTACGTGCCCGCCGGCGAGATGCCGGTGCTCGCGCGCGCGGGCGTGCGCGTCGTCGGCGAGAACCGTGCGCAGGACCTCGAGGCGAAGGTCGCGGCGCACGGCGAGCTGTTCGAGTGGGACTTCATCGGCCGGCTGCAGAGCAGGCGCGTGCGCGCGATCGTCCCGCACGTGCGCCTGATCCACTCCGTCGCGTCGGACTCGGCGCTGCGCGAGCTCGAGCGCAACCGCGAGCGCTGCCGGCCGGGGATGCGCATCCTCATCGAGGTGAACGTCGCGGGCGAGGACGGCAAGGCGGGCGTGCGCCCGGACGAGCTCGCCGGCTTCATCGAGCGCGCGCCCGTGCCCGTCGCGGGGCTGATGACGATGCCGCCGCTCGCGAGCGACGCGGAGGAGAGCCGGCCGTGGTTCGCTCGCCTGCGCGAGCTCGCGCGGGAGCATCGGCTCGAGGTTCTCTCGATGGGCACCTCGCAGGATTACGCCGTCGCCGCGGAAGAGGGGGCGACGATCGTGCGGATCGGCACTATTCTGTACTCCTGATGGGCGCAGGGACCGGTCGACGGTCTAGGATTCGGCAGGGAATTCGGCCCGTTTCAGCGAACCACGCATAGGCAATGGCTCTTCGCGACTCCTGGCACAGCGCGCTCGTGTACTTCGGCCTCGCCGAGGAGTACCACGACGACCTCGAGGAGGCGCCCGAGGCGGACCTCGAAGACCGCTACCGAGAGCGCCCGAACGTGCGCAGGCTGCGCCGCCGCCGCGACGAGTTCGACGACATCTTCGCCGACGACGACGCCGACGGCGGGCAGGTGCGCGCGCGCGCGACGACGCTCAAGTCGGTCGATCGCGGCAACGGCGACGTGCGCGTGCACCTCGTGATCCCGAAGTCGTTCAACGACGCGCAGCAGATCGCGGACAAGTTCAAGGACTCGATCCCCGTGATCCTCAACCTGCAGGGCACCGAAACCGACCTCTCCAAGCGCCTCATCGACTTCGCGTCGGGCCTCACGTACGCGCTCGACGGCGGCATGCAGCGGATCGCCGACAAGGTCTTCATGCTCACCCCGCGCAACGTCGAGATCTCCGCCGAGGAGCGCGCGAGGTTGATCGAGAAGGGCTTCTTCAACCAATCCTGACGGGCCGGCTCCGGCGCCTGGCGGCGTCCTACCGATCGAAGATCGGCCAGCTCGCTACAAAGTACGCCACGCTCGCTGCGTCCTTGACCAACGACTCCGCCGTCGGTGCCCGCTTGAAGCCGACTCCGTCAGGATCCTCGATCCGCCACGCGGGCCGATACGGTGGGTGACCGATGCAGATAGGACTGATCGGCGCCGGCAACATGGCGCGCGCGATGTCGCGCGGCTGGGGAAGGCCGCTCCTGTGCTCGGACCCCGTCGGCGGGCGCGCGCAGGCGCTCGCGCAGGAGGTCGCCGGCGAGGCGCTCGAGAGCAACGCGGCGGTCGCGCAGCGCGCGGACCTCGTCGTGCTCTGCCACAAGCCCGCGCAGCTGCGCGAGGTCGCCGAGGAGATCGCCCCGCACGCGCGCGCGGTCGCCTCCATCCTCGCGGGCGTGCCGCTCGCGGAGCTCCAGGCGGCGTATCCCGATCGGCCCGTCTATCGCTTCATCCCCTCGCTCCCCGTCGAGGTGCGCCAGGGCGCTGTCGTGCAGGCCGCCGGGGAGGCGTATGACGCGACCCTCACAGCGAGCGTCAGCGAGCTCTTCTCAGAACTCGGAACGCTCGTCGTGCTCGACGACTCGCTCGTGGACGTCGCGATGGGGTTGATGTCGTGCGGACCCGCGTACGTCGCGCTCGTCGCCGAGGCGCAGGTCGACGCGGGCGTGCGCCGCGGGATCCCGGCGGCCGCGGGCGCCGAGCTCGTCGTGCAGACGCTCGCGGGAACCGCCGAGCTGCTGCGCCGGCGCGGCAACGACACGACCGCCGTGCGGCGCGAGGTCGCCTCGCCCGGCGGCGTGACCGCGCGCGGCCTCGCCGCGCTCGAGCGCGCGGGCGTGCGCGCGGCCTTCAGCGACGCGCTGGACGCGGTGCTCGGAGACCGCACATGACCGCGCTCATCATCGCGAGCACGCGCACGCAGATCGCGGACTACCTCTCGACGCTCATCTACGTCTACTCGCTGCTGATCTTCGTATACATCGTCGTCAATCTGCTGTTCGCCGCGGGCCTGCGTCCGCCGTACTCGCGCGTGATGGACGCGGTGCTGTCGTTCCTGCGCGACGTCGTCGAACCGTACCTGCGCATCTTCCGCGGCATCCTGCCCTCGTTCGGCGGCTTGGACTTCAGCCCGGTCATCGCGATCATCGCGCTCCAGATCTTCAACGTCATCGTCGTGCAGACGCTGATCCACGGCTGAGGCGGCCGTCCCGCAGGCGGGCATGCGGATCCTTCGGATGTCCGTCGTTCGCGCCGCGCTCGTGCTCGGCCTCGTCGTCGCCGCGGACCAGCTCTCGAAGCGCGCGGTCGAGAAGTCGATCGCGCCCGGCGAAGAACAGAACGTTTTCCCCGGGGTATCGCTCGTGTACTCGCGCAACCACGGCGTCGCGTTCGGCCTGCAGCCCGGGAGCAATGCCGGCGTGACCGTGCTGATCGCGCTCGCGCTCGCCGTGCTGCTCGTGTATTTCGTGCGTCACCGCTCCGAGCCGTGGATGTGGCTTCCCACGGGCATGCTCTTCGGCGGCGCGATCGGCAACCTCATCGACCGCATCCGCCACGGGGGCGTCACGGACTTCATCAAGCTGCCGCTCGGCTGGCCCCCGTTCAACATCGCCGACGCGTCGATCACGCTGGGCGTCTTGATCCTGTTCCTGCTCATCGACCACCGCCGCCACCGCCGCCGCCGATCGGAGATCGGCCAGCAGATCGGCCAGCAGACCGGCCGGCGGATCGGCCAGCGCGAGTGAGCGCGTTCACCGTCGCTTACTCCGACGAGCACCTGCTCGTCGTGGACAAGGGCCCCGGCGTCGTCGTGCACCCCGGGCGCGGGCACGCGCACGACACGCTCTCGCAGCTGCTCGCGTCCTCCGCCGCGGGCGGCGACCCTGAGCGCGCGGGGATCGTGCACCGGCTCGACCGCGACACCTCGGGCCTGCTCGTCGTCGCGCGCTCCGAGGAGGCCCACCGGCGCCTTCAGGCGGCGATCGGCAAGCGGCTCGTCGAGCGCGAGTACCTCGCGCTCGTCAACGGAACACCTCCCGCTCGCAGCGGGACGATCGACGCGCCCGTCGGGCGCGACGCGCGCGTGCGCACGCGCATGACGGTCGGCGGCGCCCATGCGCGCGAGGCGCGCACGCACTTCACGCTCGAGCGCACCCTCGGCGCCTACTCGCTGCTGCGGCTGCGCCTCGAGACCGGGCGCACGCACCAGATCCGCGTTCACCTGCGCGCGATCGGCCACCCCGTCAGCGGCGATCCCGAGTACGGCACCGCGGGCCAGCTCGGCCTCGAGCGCCAGTTCCTTCACGCCGCGAGGCTCGCCTTCGAGCACCCGTTCACCGGCGCGCGAATCGATGTCTCCTCACCGCTTCCACCCGACCTCAGAGCCGCGCTGCTGCGCGCCGAAGAGCTATGCTGAGCGGTCTAGTTCGGACCCCAACCCGCGCGGTCGTGAGCAGCGGCCCTGCCCGGCACAGCTAGCCCTCGCGGCAGCATCGCCGGGTCCGCACCACGCGCGCGGCGGCACATACGAGACAAAGGGAGCATCGTGGCTCAAGTAGGCATAACCGAGCTGCTGGAGGCCGGCGTTCACTTCGGCCACCAGACGCGCCGGTGGAACCCCAAGATGCGGCGCTTCATCTTCGGCGAGCGCAGCGGCATCTACATCATCGACCTCGTCAAGACCGCAGCGCTGCTCGCGACCGCGCAGGAATTCGTCGACACGCTCGCGCACCGCGGTGGCACCGTGCTGTTCGTCGGCACCAAGAAGCAGGCGCGCGACACCATCCGTGACGTCGCGCAGGCGGCGGACATGCCGTACGTCAACCACCGCTGGCTCGGCGGGCTGCTCACCAACTTCCAGACGATCAACCAGCGCATCCGCCGGCTGCACGACCTCGAGCGCTTCGAGACCGAGGGCCAGCTCGAGCTGCTGCCCACGCGCGAGCGCATGGCCGCGCAGGCCGATCTCGCGAAGCTCCGCGCCAACCTCGGCGGCGTGAAAGACATGCAGCGCGTGCCCGACGCGATGTTCGTCATCGACCTCAAAACCGAGCTCATCGCCGTGCGCGAGGCGCAGCGGCTGCGCATCCCCATCATCGGCCTCGTCGACACCAACTGCGACCCCGACGGCATCGACTTCGTCATTCCCGGTAACGACGATGCGATCCGCTCGTGCGCGCTCATCACGCGCGCGATCGGCGACGTCGTAGCCGCAGGGCACTCCGTGTTCCGCGCCCAGGAGGAAAAGGCGCGAGCGGAAGCCGAAGAGCGCGCCCGTCTCGAGGCCGAGGCGCGAGCGCGTCGCGAAGCCGAGGAGCAGACCGCGCGCGAAGCCAAGGACCAGGCCGCGCGCGAGGCCGAGGAGGCCGCCGCGAGGCCGGCCGCCGAGGCGCAGGCCGCCGCAGCCGCCGCGACGGCCGGTGGCGCGCCTGCCGGCGAGGCGCCGCCCGTCGCGCCCGCGCCTGAGGCTCCCGCGCAGCCCGCCTCCGTCGAGCAGGCCGAGCCGCCCGCGCCCGAGGAGCCGCCCGCGCCCGAGGCCGCCGAGGCGCCACCCGAGCAGCCGCCCGCGCCGGAGACTCCCGAGGCGCAGGCGGAGGCGCCCGCGCCAGAGACCGCCGAGGCGCCGCCGCAGGCCGAGGCGCTCGCCGAGCCGCCGCCGCCCGAGCCCGAGGTGCCA
>DATBCA010000321.1:0-1533 GCA_036270715.1 Solirubrobacteraceae bacterium | reverse complement strand
TCGCCGGGATTTTCACGGCGACGGCGACGCGGTGCTCGGAGAGGTTCCACTCGGCGGCGCGCGTGCAGGCGTCCTCGAGCGCGAACCGGCCGATCGGCACCACGAGCCCGGAGTCGTCGGCGATCGAGGCGAACTCCTCGGCGGGCACCACGCCTTTCTCGGGGTGGTTCCAGCGCACCAGCGCCTCGAGGCCCACGATCGCGTTCGTGCGCAGGTCGCGGATCGGCTCGTACAGCAGGTACAGCTGGCCTTCGGAGAGCGCCGCGCTGAGCTCGCCTTCGAGCACGCCGCGACCCTCGACGACCGAGCGCATGTTGGCGTTGAAGAGCGTGTAACGGTCCTTGCCCGCGCCCTTCGCCGACACGAGCGCGAGGCGCGCGTCGGCGAGCAGGTCCTCGACCGACCGGTAGCGCCCGAACGCCACGCCCACGCTCGCGGTGATGACGAAGCTCGGACCAAATCCCTCGACGTCGATCGGCTCGTGCAGAGCCTCGATCACGCGGCGGGCGACCGCGTCGAATTTGACGCCGCGCGAAGCTTCCACGAGCACCACGAACTGGTCGCCACCCGTGCGCCCGACGCTGTCGACGGCGCGCATCGTCGCCTGCAAGCGTTCCGCGACCGCGCGCAGGACCCTGTCGCCGGCGCCCACGCCGAAGCGCTCGTTGATGTCCGCGAACCAGTCGATGTCGATCATCAGCGCGCCGGCGAGCACGCCGGATTCGCGCCCGCCGCGCGCGATCATCCTCTCCGCGCGGTCGAGCGTCAGCGCGCGGTTCGGCAGCCCCGTGAGCCGGTCGTAGAGCTCGCCGGCGACAGGCTCCGCTCCCCCCTCCCCCTGCGCTCGCTCCTCGCGCGGCCCGCGCCCGCGCGCGAGCAGTGAGAAGGCGCTCAGCAGCAGGCCCAGCAGCACGCCGCCGAGGAGCAGGGCGCTCGAATCTTCGTTGCCGAACACCGAAGCATCGGCGGGCGCGCCCATCGTACGCAGGCTCCAGCCGCCGTGGAGGTTGAACGTCGCGCTCTGCAGGGCGCGCGGAACGAGCGGACCCGCGATCGGAGTCGTGAACGCCGCGCCCGCGCCCCGGTGGCGCAGGTGCATCGCGATGGTCGTCTGACCCGCGAGCGCGCGCTCGAGCACGACCGTCGGTTCGACGACCGTCCGCAGCCAGCCGGCGAACATCGCTCGTCGCGCAGCCGTTTCCGTCGGCGCGGCGCCCGCGCGGTAAACCGGAGTGACGATTTCGAGGCCCGCGCGACCGTGCACGGAGGCGCTCGCGTAAGACGCACGGCCGGAGTCGCGCGTCGACATCAGAGCGGGCTCGCGCGAGCAGAGGTCGCGGCTCGACGCTGAGGGCGAGGCGACATGTGAGAGGCCGGCAACGAGGAGGCAGCGAGACGCGCCGCCACCTGCGGTGGCGCGTGCAGAGCGCTCGGACAGAGCCGCGCTTCCGCGGACCGGCGTCGTCGCGACCGCACCCGCCGTGGTCGCCGCCGTTTCGAGCGTCGCACGAACCGGCGCCACGGGCTCGATCG
>DATBCA010000320.1:0-5885 GCA_036270715.1 Solirubrobacteraceae bacterium | reverse complement strand
CGCTCGCGCCCGTGGGGCGTGAGCTCGGCTCCTCGCGCCGCCTCCACCGCCGCCGGCGCTCGAGCGCGCGCACGCGCGACGCATCGCGCGCTGGCCGCGGCGCTCGCGCTCGCGGCAGCGCTCACTTGCGGCTGCTCCTCGAGCGCTCCCGGTCGCTCGCTCGACGTCGGTCAGCCGCGCGAGCTACGCGCGCCGGCGAGCTCGCGCGTGATCGAGCTCGTGATGGAGAATGCCGAGCGCGACGAAGTCGTGGGCAGCCGCGCCGCCCCGTACGCGAACTCGCTGATCGCGCGCTACGGGCTCGCCGAGCGTAGCTACGCGATCACGCACCCGTCGCTGCCGAACTACCTCGCCCTCGTCAGCGGCTCGACGCACGGCATCGAATCGGACTGCACCGACTGCCACGTCCACGCGCAGAACCTCGTCGACCAGCTCGAATCCGCGCGCATCTCCTGGAAGGCGTATCTGGAGGACGTTCCCGCGCCGTGCTTTTCCGGCGCGGGCGCGGGCGGCTACGCGAAGAAGCACAACCCGTTCATCTACTTCGACGACATCGCGCGCGCTCGTGCGCGCTGCGCGAAGCTCGTCGGCTTCGGCGCGCTCGCCCGCGACCTGCGCCGTGGACGGCTGCCGAGCTTCGTGTGGATCACGCCCAACCTCTGCGACGACGGCCACGACTGCGGCGTCTCGAGTGCCGACCGGTTCCTCGCGCGCACCGCGCCGCTGCTGCTGCGCGAGCTCGGCCCGCACGGCTTCCTCATCGTCACTTGGGACGAGGGCTCGAGCGATCGCGGCTGCTGCGCCGGCGCCGCGAGCGGGGGCGCCATCGCGACGATCGTCGCCGGGCCCGACGTGCGCCGTGGCGCACGCCTGCAGGCGCCCGTCGACCACTACGGCGTCCTCGGCACGATCGAGCAAGCGCTCGGACTGCCGCCGCTCGCGGGCGCCGCGAGCCCGGGCAGCGGCCGCCTCGACGCGCTCTTCGCGAGCCCGCCCCGAATCCTCGGCTCGGCGCGGCTTGCCCCGTAGGTGCGCGCTCGCGTAAGCTCGGCGGTGACAGCATGCCGCGCCTGCCCTATTACGATCCGAGCGACGGCGCCGAGGCGATCGCGAAGGTGCTCTCGCGAACGCCGCTCACGCTCCTGCGGATGGTCGCCAACGCCGAGAGCGCGTTCGAAGACTGGCTGTCCTACAGCAACTCGATTCTCACCGTCCTCGAGCTCGATCCCGCGCTGCGCGAGCTCGCCATCCTTCAGGTCGCGCATCTCGAACGCTCGCAGTACGAGTGGGTGCAGCACGTCGCGATCGGTCAGGCGCTGGGCGTCACGTCGGCGCAGATAGCTGCGATCGAGCGCGATGACGAAGCGGACTCGAGCTTCAACGACGACGAGGCGTCGGTGCTGCGTCTCGCGCGCGCGTTCGTCCTCGACGGCACGGCGAGCGAGGACATGGTCTTGGACGCGCAGGAGCGCATCGGCGCGCGCGGCGTGGTCGAGCTGCTGCTCGTGCTCGGCCACTACATGGCGATCGCGCGCTTCGTCGCTAGTACCGGACTCGAGCCGCAGGCGCCGATCCTCGAGCAGGGCCCGATCCCCGGCGTCACGACTTGAGCGCTCGCGAGCCCGGTGCCGCGAGGCCCGCCGCGCCCGAGCCGGGGCGCCATGAACGGCTCGCCGGCAAGGTCGCGATCGTCACCGGCGCGGGGCAGACACCCGGCGGCGAGATCGGCAACGGACGCGCCACCGCGATCGCGTTCGCGCGCGAAGGTGCGCGCGTAGCGCTCCTGGACCGCGATCGCGCCGCCGCCGAGGGCACCGCCAGCGAGATCGCCGAGGCCGGCGGGACCGCGAGCGTGATCGTCGGCGACGTGAGCGTCGAGGGCGACTGCGTCGCCGCGGTCGCCACGTGCGTCGCCGAGCACGGGGGGCTCGACATCGTCCACCACAACGTCGGCATCGCCGGCGGCGACGGCTGGGCCGAGGGGATCGACTTCGATGCGTGGGAGCGCATCATGCGCGTCAACGCCGGCGGCGCGCTGCTCGTCGCCAAGGCCGCGCTGCCGGTGCTGCGCGAGCAGAGCCGCGGGGCCATCACGTACGTCTCCTCGATCGCCGCGCTCGTCGCCGGCGCCGCGCCGATGAGCAATCCGCCGCACGCGTACAAGATGTCGAAGGCCGCGCTCAACGCGCTCACGCTCTCGCTCGCCGGCGCATACGCGCCGCACGGCGTCCGCGTCAACGCGATCCTGCCCGGCCTCATCGACACGCCGATGGGCGTCGACGCGGTCGCGCGCGCCCTCGAGATCCCGCGCGAGCGCTACGCCGCGCGCCGCGACGAGGCCGTGCCGCTCGCCGGCGGCATGGGGAGCGCGTGGGACGTCGCCAACGCCGCCGTCTTCCTCGCCTCCGACGAGGCGCGCTTCATCACCGGCGTGCTGCTCGCCGTCGACGGCGGGCAGAGCATCCGCGTCGGCTGACCTCCGCCGGGCACGCGAGCACGCCCGGCCGGGGCACGCGAGCACGCGCCGCCGGCGCGCGGCAGTCATGCTGCGGCGATGAGCGTTGCAGAGGCCGGTCGCGAGCGCTCGTGCACCGTGACGATCGACGAGCTCGTGCTCGCCGACGACCCGCATCGCTGGCGCGAGCTCGGCTTCGAGCTCGACGGCGACGCAACCACCGTCGGCGCGGTACGAATCCGGTTTGCCGGCCGCGACGCGACCGATCGAAGAACGGCCACCGGCCTACTCGGCTGGTCGCTGCGCGGAGTCTCCGCCACAGAGCTCGACGGCATCCCTACCGAGCTCTCGCGCTCGCACGCCCCCGCGCTCGCCGGCGCCCATTCCAACGGCGTCGTCGCGATCGACCACGTCGTCGCTTTCTCGCCGCAGCTCGACCGCACGGTCGATGCGCTGCGGGCCGCCGGGCTCGACCTGCGCAGGATCCGGGAGGAGCCGACGCCGGCGGGCGCGCCGCGGCAGGCGTTCTTCCGGCTCGGCGCGGAGATCCTCGAGGTGGTCCAGCTTCCGCGCGAGCGCCTCGAGCTCGCCGGCGGGCCCGACGCGCCCGCTCGGCTGTGGGGCCTCGCGTTCATCGTCGCCGACCTCGACGCCGCCGTAGACGCGCTCGCGCCGCACGCGGGCGAAGCTCACGACGCCGTGCAGGAGGGCCGGCGCATCGCCACCGTCCGCCGCTCCGCGGGCCTCGCTGTGCCGGTCGCGCTCATGAGCGATCGCTAGCCCGGCGCGCGCGGCGCGGCCGCGAGCGCCGCCTGTGCGGGGGACCGTCGAAGCGCGCCGCCGCTCGGCTCGGCCGCGGGGCCGCGAGCGGCGTAGGCTTTGCGAGCCCCGACCGACCGAAAGGACGCCGCGCGATGAGCTGGGACTTCTCAACCGACCCGGACTTTCAGGAGCAGCTCGACTGGATGTCGGACTTCGTGCGAGCTGAGATCTGGCCGCTCGAGACGATCTGGCGCGAGCTCGGGATCGACGGCTTGCGCGAGGCGATCGCGCCGCTTGCCGAGCAGGTCAAGGAGCGCGGCCTGTGGGCCGCACACCTGCCGCCCGAGCTCGGCGGACAAGGCATGGGCCAGGTGCGCCTCGGCCTCATGCACGAGATCCTCGGCACATCGCCGATCGCCCCGCTCGCGTTCGGGAACGCCGCGCCCGACTCCGGCAACTCCGAGATCCTCGCGCTCGCGGGCACGCCCGAGCAGAAGGATCGCTGGCTTGGACCGCTGCTCGCGGGCGACCTGCGCAGCGCGTTCAGCATGACCGAGCCGAACACCCCCGGCTCGGACCCCACGCAGCTGCGCACGCGCGCAGTGCGCGACGGCGACGGGTGGGTGATCGAGGGGAAGAAGTGGTTCTCTCGAACGGGTCGATCGCCGACTTCCTGATCGTCATGGCGGTGACCGACCCGGACGCGCGGCCCTACCAGCGCGCGTCGATGTTCATCGTGCCCCGCGACACGCCCGGCGTGGAGATCCTGCGCGACGTGCCGACGATGGAGCACCCATGGGAGGAGTTCGGCGCCTACGGCGGCCACGCCGAAATCGCGTACAACGACGTTCGCGTGCCCGCGGACGCGCTGCTCGGCGCCGTCGGCGAGGGGTTCGTGATCGCGCAGCATCGCCTCGGCCCGGGCCGCATCCATCACTGCATGCGCTGGCTCGGCGTCGCTCGGCGCGCGTTCGACATGATGTGCGAGCGCGCGACCTACCGCTCGGCGCACGGCTCGCTTCTCGCCGACAAGGACACCGTGCAGAATTGGGTAGCGGACAGCGCCGCCGAGATGCAGGCCGCGCGGCTGATGACGCTGCACGCCGCGTGGGTCATGGACACGCAGGGGGCGAGCGCCGCGCGCGTCGACATCTCGCTGATCAAGTTCTTCGGCGCGAAGGTCCTGCACGACGTCATCGACCGCGCGCTGCAGATCCACGGCTCGCTCGGCTACTCGACGGACCTGCCGCTGGAGCAGATGTATCGCTTCGCGCGCGGCGCTCGCTTCTACGACGGCCCCGATGAGGTGCACCGCCAGACCGTCGCGCGGCGCATCCTCCAGGGCTACTCGCCGCCGCCCGGAGAAATCCCAAGCGAGCACGTCCCCACGCGCCGCGAGCAGGCGCGCGAGCGCTTCGCGCACCTGCTCGGCGCGCTCACCGCGAACGACTAGCGCCGGCCGCCGCACCCGCGCCGCAGCCGCTCGCCTGAGCTCAGCTAGTCTGCTCTGGATGTCAGTCCCCGAGCGTCCGACGCTCGACGGCCTCGAGGCAAAGTGGAGCGCGGCGTGGGACCGCGACGGCACGTATCGCTTCGACCGCGCCGCCGTGCGAGAGCGCATCTTCTCGATCGACACACCTCCGCCGACCGTGAGCGGCTCGCTGCACGTCGGCCACGTTTTCTCCTACACGCACACCGACCTCGTCGCGCGCTTCCAGCGGATGCGCGGCCGCGAGGTCTTCTATCCGATGGGGTGGGACGACAACGGGCTGCCCACCGAGCGGCGCGTGCAGAACCACTACGGCGTGCGCTGCGACCCCACGATGCCGTACGACCCCGACTTCAGGCCTCCCGAGGAGCCGGCGAAGGAGCCCGTCGCGATCTCGAGGCCCAACTTCGTCGAGCTCTGCCTGCTGCTGACCGAGCGCGACGAGCAGACCTTCGAAGAGCTCTGGCGCACGCTCGGCCTGTCGGTCGACTGGTCGATGACCTACACGACCATCGGCGAGGTCGCCCAGCGCATATCGCAGCGCTCGTTCCTCGGTCTGCTCGAGCGCGGCATCGCCTACCACCTCGAGGCGCCGACGCTGTGGGACATCGATTTTCAGACCGCCGTCGCGCAGGCCGAGCTCGAGGATCGCGAGCGGCCCGGAGCGATGCACAGGGTGCGCTTCGCCGCGCTCGACGGCGGCCGCGAGGCGCTGATCGACACGACCCGCCCGGAGCTGATCCCGGCATGCGTCGCCGTGCTCGCGCACCCCGACGACGAGCGCCATCGCGCGCTCGTCGGCGGCGAGGTGCTGACGCCCTTGTTCGGGGCGCGCGTGCCGGTCATGACGCACGAGCAGGTCGAGCGCGAGAAGGGCACGGGGCTCGTGATGGTGTGCACCTTCGGCGACCTCACCGACGTCACGTGGTGGCGCGAGCTCTCGCTGCCAGTGCGCTCCGTGCTCGGGCCCGACGGGCGCATCACGAGCGTCGAGTGGGGGACGCCCGGGTGGGACAGCGTCGACGCCGAGCGCGCGAACGCGGCACACCGCGAGCTCGCCGGCGCCACCATCAACCAGGCCCGCCGGCGGATCGCCGAGCTGCTCGCCGACAGCGGCGATCTGATCGGGGAGCCCCAGCCGGTCAATCGCGCCGTGAAGTTCTACGAGAAGGGCGACCG
>DATBCA010000319.1:0-11739 GCA_036270715.1 Solirubrobacteraceae bacterium | reverse complement strand
GGGAGTGTCATCTGGACACAGGTGCTGCGCGTGCGCGCGCGAGGGGCGCGGGAGTGTGAGTGTGAAATCGAGCCGCGCGAGCGAGCTTCACCGTTCGCCCGCCCAGTACGTCGGCCGGTGCAGCAGCTCGAGCTTGATTCCATCGGGGTCGTAGAAGAACACCGCGTAGTAGCCGGGCGTGTAGTCGTACTCGCGCGGACCGCTCTCGATCGTCACACCCTCATCCGACAGCCAGCGCGCGCGGTCGTCCACGACCTCGCGCGAGGGCACGTCGAAGCACACGTGGTGCACGCCGATCGCGTAGCGGTCGTACGGACGCGCGTGCGCGTCCGATTGCGCCTCGCGAAGGCCGAGCGCCGACACGCCCGCGCCGGCGACCGACAGGTACCAGATCGTCTCTCCGCGCTCCCCGCGTACCTCGCTGAGCCCCGTCCACCCGATCGGCTCGAGCAGCGCGCGGTAGAACGGCAGGCTCCGCTCGATCGAGCTCACCACGAGATCCACGTGGCTGATCTTCGGCGTGGGCATCCCGCGCGCGACTGTACCCCGCGCGCCCGCCCGCCTGCGCGCAAGGACCCTGGATCTGCGCGGGCCCGCACGGCGCGGCCGACTGAGGAACCGCGTGGCGATTGTCGCTAAGGTGGCCGCACCCGGAGAAGGAGAGCCCAATATGCATGCAGCAGCGGACCGTATTCGCAACGTCGCCCTCGTGGGACACCGAGGTTCGGGTAAGACGTCGCTGCACGAGGCGCTGCTGTTCGAGGCCGGCGTGACGGCCAGGCTGGGAACGGTGCCCGACGGAACCACGGTGTCCGACGCGGATCCCGACGAGCAGGCGCGGCAGATGTCGATCTCCTCGTCGCTGCACTCCTTCGATTGGCACGAGCGCAAGATCAACCTCATCGACACGCCCGGTGAGCCAAGCTTCATCGCCGACGCGCTCGGGGCGCTGCGCGTGTGCGAGTCGGCGATCTTCGTGGTGAACGCGGTGATGGGCGTCGAGGTGACGACGAGCCGTCTGTGGGCGCGCGCGGCCGAGCTCGACATCGCGCGCATGCTGTTCGTCAACATGCTCGACCGCGAGCGCGCAGACTTCTTCCGCACGCTCGACGGGCTCAAGAAGGCGTTCGGCGCGCACGTCGTCGCCACGGAGATCCCGATCGGCTCCGAACACGAGGTCTCGGGCGTGATCGACCTCGTCGACATGAAGGCCTTCCGCCAGGACTCGTCCGAGCGCGGCGCCTTCTCCGAGATCCCGATCCCAGACGAGCAGGCGGCGCTCGCGGACGAGTACCGCGAGAAGCTCATGGACGAGGTCTGCGAGGTCTCCGACGCACTAATGGAGCGCTACCTCGAGGGCGAGGAGATCTCGCACGACGAGGTCGTTGGCGCGCTCAAGGAGGGCACCAACCACGGCAAAATCTTCCCCGTCGTGTGCGGCGTCGCGACCGCCAACCTTGGCACGTCGCGGCTGCTCGACGCGATCGTCGAGGACCTACCCTCGCCGGTCAAGCACGGGCCGCTCACCGTCGGCGAGGTCGAGCTCGAGCCCGTCGAGGACCGCGAGCTGTTCGCGTACGTGTTCAAGACGCGCGCCGACCAGTTCGCGGGCAGGATCAACCTGCTGCGCGTCTACCAGGGCGTCCTGCGCGCCGACAGCCAGGTGCTGAACACGCGCGCGCACGCCAAGGAGCGCATCGGCCAGCTGATCTCGTCCTCCGGCAAAGAGGTCGTGCACGTCCAGGAGTTCGGGCCCGGCGACATCGGCGCGGTCGCCAAGCTCAAGGAAACGCATGCCGGTGACTGGCTCGCCGCGCGCGACGAGCCGATCGAGATGCCGCGCCTCAAGCTCCCCGCGCCCGTGATGGCGTTCGCGGTCGAGCCCAAGAGCCGCGGCGACGAGGAGAAGGTACTCGCGTCGCTGCGGCGGCTGCAGGAGGAAGACCCGACCATCGACCTGCACCGCGACCAGCAGACGGGCGACCAGATCGTCGCGGGCCTCTCGCAGGTGCACGTCGAAGTGATCGTCGACCGCCTGCGCGACCGCTTTGGCGTCGAGGTCACGCTCAAGCCCCCGCGCGTCCCCTACCAGGAGACGATCCGCGGCACCGCGAAAGCACACGGGCGCCACAAGAAGCAGTCGGGCGGCCGCGGGCAGTTCGGCGACTGCCACATCGAGATCTCGCCCATCGAGCTCGACGAGGAGTTCGAGTTCGTCAACGCCATCAAGGGCGGCGTCATCCCCGGCTCGTTCATCCCGGCGGTCGAGAAGGGGGTGCGCGAGGCGATGGAAGCGGGCGTGCTCGCGGGCTACCCGGTCAAGGGCGTGCGCGTGAGGCTGTTCGACGGCCAGCACCACTCCGTCGACTCCTCCGAGATCGCGTTCAAGCTCGCCGGCATCCACGCGATGAAGGACGCGCTCGAGCAGGCCGAACCCGTGCTGCTCGAGCCGATCATGCTGATGACGCTCTCCGTTCCCGAGGCGTTCGTCGGCGACGTCATCGGCGATCTCAACAGCCGTCGCGGACGCCCGCAGGGAATGGAGCCAGTGGGAACGATGACCGAGATCAAGGCCGAGGTCCCGATGTCGGAGATCCTCAGCTACGCGCCAGATCTGCGGTCGATCACCGGCGGTCAGGGCGACTACACGCTCGAGTTCGTGCGCTACGAGGAGGTGCCGGGACACCTCTCGCAGAAGGTCGTCGAGCAGGCGGGCGACGAGCGCGCCGCCGCGCACGCGTAGCTGCAATCTCCCTCGCGAGCCCGCGGCTCGCGCCCGCAAGCGTCAGACTCTGAGCGCGAATGAACTCGAAAACGATCGTCACCTCACACCCAGACATCGCATGCGACGTCTGTGAGCGCCGGCTTCTCCGCGGCGAGCAGCCCGAGACGTTCCTCGTCGCCGGAGCGTCGCGCACGGTCTGCGAGCTCTGCGTGCCCCGCGCGGCGCACCAGGGCTGGAAGCGAGTCTCCGATCTCGACGCCGCCGCCGTCACCCTCGCGCGACCGCGGCGAGCGCGCGGCATCTTCGACCGCTTCCGAGCCGCCGGGCGCGCGCATTGGGCCGAGCCCGAGGCCGCGAACGAGAACGGTGCCGCGAACGATGACGCTGTCCCTGTGCGGCGCGGCGGAGACCGTGCTGACGACGGCGCTGCGCGCGAGCGAGACCTCGCCGCCGAAGTCGAGCACGAGCTGAGCGAGCTGGACGGCGTCGAAGCGCCGGCGGGGCCGCTCGCCCGTGCGCTCGAGATCTTCAACGCGACCGAGTACCCGCGCCGTATCGGCGGCGTCGCGCGCTCACTCGGCGCGCCCGAGGTGAGCGTGCGCGAACTCGACGTCTCCGGGGTCGTCGCGATCGTCGTCGCGTGGGAGCTCTGCTGGTATCGATACCGCGTCGATATCGACGATCCCGCCGCCGGCGCCGAGCTCGTCGCGCAGGGGACCGAGCTGCACGAGCTCGAGCGCGAGGAACGCGACGTCAACGCGATGGCCGACGACCACGGCGCGCTGAACCTGCACGCGCTCTCGTAGGCGCACGGTCGGCGCTCGTCGGCGACACTTGCGATCGCGGCGCCCCCGAGCACGCCGCGAGCACCCACGCTACGCAGCGCGCGGCCGGGTGCCCGTGCTCGTGGTCCCGTCCCCCGGACGGCCGACGCTACGCATTCGCACTCAAGCGTGCGCAGGCCGCGCGTCAGCCCTTGCACATTCGCAAGCCGAAGGTAAGATCGCTGGACAGATGATCTACTCCGTCATCCCCAGGGAGTTGGAGGGCGAGCTGTTCGAGAAACTGTCGGCGTACTACGCCGACGAGGACGGCGTCACGGTGATCGTCGACCGGCGCCACTTTGACAGGCGCGCGCGCGACAGGCGCTCGAGCGCCGCGCACGCGGTGTCCGGCGAGGCGCAGCGGCGGGTCATACGCGACCGCCGTCGTGCGCGTGTCGTCGGGGACACGCTGCCGCTCGCGCTCGGAACCTAGACGCCCGGCCCGCTGACCGCGCGAGCTCCGTGAGATGAAGCTCGTGGTGCACGTCGACGGCGGCGCGCGCGGCAATCCGGGGCCGGCTGCCGCGGCGTGCGTGCTCTCGACTCCCGATGGCGAGGTCGTCGGCGAACACGCGTTGCTCGTCGGGACCGCGACGAACAACGTCGCCGAGTACCGCGCGCTGCTGCTGGGCCTGAGCCAAGCTCTCGAGCTCGGGGCGAGCGACGTCGAAGTCGTCGGGGACTCGGAGCTGATCGCGCGCCAGGTACAGGGCATTTACAGGGTCCGCAGCGCGGATCTGCGCCCGCTGTACGAGCAGGCGCTCGCGGCGGCCCGCAAGTTCGAGCGCTTCTCGATTCGCACCGTCCCGCGAGAGCAGAATTCGCGCGCCGACGCGCTCGTGAACGCGGCGCTGGATCAGGCGCTGTCGTGAGTTTCGCGGCCTCAGCGCACCGCGCGCGCGGAGCGCGCGATGAGGAGCATCTGCTGGTTGCTGAGGTCCTCGAGCAGCGTGTTGGTGACCCAGTAAAGCGCGCCGCGGCTGCGCCACGCGACCGTGTGGATATGACTGCCGTCGGCGAACAGCAGGTAGCGGACGCCGCCGATCACGCGCGCTTCGTCCGGGTGGGCGATCAGCGGCGGGTCGGGCCAGTCGGTCCCCTCGAAGTCGTAGTAGCCGCCGAGCCCGGACTGCTGCCAGACGGTGATGTACGCGTGGCGCACCTTGCCGTGGTTGTCGCGCAGGTCATACACGCGCGTCGTCTGCTCGTTTGCGGGCGCGGTCTGGAGCGCGGGGAAGAGGATGGGGAAGGGGAGGTACGCGCGCTGGCCCGCGAGGGTGGCGGAGCCGGTCCGGTCGCTGGGTACGAGGCCGGCCGCGGACGAGCTCGGTGACGCCGCGTGACGGCCGCGCGCGCGCGAGGAGCGCGGCGTGGCTTGATGGGGCACCGCGAGACGCTGCGCCCCGTAGAGGAAGTCGTTCAGCGTCGCGCGCGCGAGTTCGGGCGTCGTCGTCACGTACGAGCCGCCCTTGATCTGCGCGGCGACGTCCAGCGCGCGGAACTTGACCTGCCGCAGGGGCTTGCCCTGCGAGAAGACCACGAGCTCGGCGAGTTTGATCAGCTCGCTGCCGGAGCGCTGGAAGGTGCTCGCGATCGCGTTTCCGACGTCGCTGGCGACTGTGTCGATTTTGCCGAGCAGGCCGCTGAGCGAGTCGGAGACCTGTGAGCGCAGATCGCGCATGAAGTCCTGCTGGCGCGCCACGCGTACGAAGTCGGAGTCTTCGTGGCGGAAGCGGACGTAGCTGAGCGCGTTGTTGTAACAGAGCTTCTGATAGCCGGGCTGGAGGTTGATTTCCGAATACAGTTCGGAGAAGCCGGTGTTGACGTGGTAGTAGCGGTGGTCGACGTTGACGTACACGCAGCCGAGCGCGTCGACGACGTTGATGAAGCCGGCGAAGTTGACGTCGATGATGCCGTTGAGCTTCAGGCCGGGGAAGACTTCGCGCTCGATGGTTTGTGCGGCGAGCAGCATCGCGCCCCGTGCGCCACCGAGCTTCGATCCGATGCTGTACGCGGCGTTGATCTTTTCTTCGGGGTACACCGAGCCGTCGGGCGCGCGGATCGTGACCTCGAGATCGCGAGGGATCGACAGCAGCGAAGTCTGACCGCGTTCGGGGTCGAAACGCACGAGCAGGATCGTGTCGCTGCGCGAGGTTTCGCTGCGGTCGAAGATGTTCGCCTGGCCGCGGCGGTCCGATCCGAGGATCAGGAACGTTTGCGGGCCGCCGCTGTAGACGGGCGTGACGACGCCGGCAGGCGCGACGATCGTGTGGCGAAAGACTTTTTCGGCGATGCTCGATGCGGTGTTGAGGACAACGGTCGCGGTGGCGGCGCCGCTGAGCACGACGATCCCGAGCGCGGCGAGCAGGAATCGCCTCCAGGACCCCAAAGACGTAGCGATGGAGCGCTCGTCAGGCATGTGTGATCGAGGACGGGCGGCTCACGGGCGGTGCGGCTGTGCGGAGCGTCAGATTCAAGGCGCGAGGCTCGCTGCTCGTCCCCGCAGGGTACCCCCCGGCCCGGCGTGCCCCGCCAGTCGCGCGGGTAGTCTCTTCGCGTGCTGAGCGCCCGCAACCGCGAGCTGCTGGGGCTGTTGCCGGCCGCGCTGCTGGTGATCGCGGGCTTTACGGCGATCTACATACAGGCTGAAAAGAACGCGCCGCGGGCGTCGACGAACGTGACGCTCAACCACGCGTCGACGGTGTCGCTGACGTACGGGGCGATCTTCCTCGCGCTGTGCCTCGCGGCGCACGTCGTGATCCGGCGTGCGCTCCCGCACGCGGATCCGTATCTGTTCCCCGTGGTCGCGGTCCTGGCGAGCGTGGGGATCGTGATGGTCTACCGCATCAACCCCACGCTCGCGCGCCAGCAGGCGCAGTGGTTTGTGGTCGGGCTGGCGCTGTTCGTGGCGACCATCCTCGCGCTGCGCCGGCGCGGCGTCGGGGTGCTCGAGCGCTACCGCTACACGATCGCGACGGCGGGCATCGCCCTCGCGCTGATGCCGCGCCTGCCGGGAATCGGCCGGCAGGTCAACGGCGCGTACCTCGACATCCACGTCGGCAGCGTCGCGTTCCAGCCGGCGGAGTTCGCGAAGGTCGCGATCGTGATCTTCCTCGCGAGCTACCTGCGCGACAACCGTCAGCTGCTCGTCAGCGCGGGCCGCCGCGTGCTCGGCCTGACGATCCCGCCGATGAAGCAGTTCGGGCCGATGCTCGTCGTGTGGGGCGTGACGATGGCGGTGCTGCTGCTGACGCGCGAGCTGGGCACGTCGCTGATGTTCTACGGCGCGTTCCTCGCTCTGCTGTACGTGGCCACGTCGCGGTTCTCGTTCCCGTTCATCGGTCTCATGCTGTTCGCGCTGGGGGCGTGGCTGGTGATCGGCAACGTCGGCCACGTGCACGCGCGCGTGCTCGCGTGGGAACACCCCTTCGACCCCTCGCTGTACAACCGCACGGGCGGTAGCTACCAGCTCGCGCAGGCGCTGTTCGCGCAGGCCGACGGCGGCCTGCTGGGGACGGGCTTCGACCAGTCGCTGCTGCGCCTCGGCGGCCACGGTGCGCCGATCCTGCCGGTGCCCGAAAGCGACACGATCTACGCGGTCATCACGAACGAGCTCGGGCTCGCGGGCGCGGCGGCGCTGCTGGCGACGTACCTGCTGTTCGTCGCCCGCGGCCTGAGGGTCGCGGTGCTCGCGCGCGACTCGTTCTCGAAGCTGCTCGCGACGGGCCTCTCGTTCGTCGTCGCGATGCAGGTGTTCGTGATCGTCGGCGGGGTCACGCGCGTGATCCCGCTGACCGGCGTGACGCTCCCATTCGTCGCCTACGGCGGCTCGTCAGTGGTGATGAACTTCGTGCTCGTCGCGCTGCTGCTGCTCGTCTCCGAGCGCGCGCGCGCGCCGTACGAGCAGCGCGCCCGCTCCTGAGGGCGATCGCCCAAGCCCGCGCGCGCGGAGGGGAACCGCGCGTCGGCGTCGAAGTCCCCGAGCGCAATGGCGAGCTCGGCCACAGCGTGCGCGTCACCGCGCCTCTTGATGGGAGGGTCGGCGGAGCCGACGATCGACGTCGACCGACTCGCTGGCCGATCTTTGATCGGCGGTCGCCGTCCAGCACGCCCGCCCGGCGGCTCCTCGACACCCGCGGGCCTCGCGCGCACGCCGTGGCTCGCGCTCCTGCGCCGCGCGCTGCGCGAGGATCGCTTCGTGCTGCACTACCAGCCGATCGTTTCGCTGCGCGACGGCCGCATCAGCCACCACGAGGCGCTCGTACGCCTCGTGGACGAGCGCGGCGGTCTGATCGCGCCGGGCGAGTTCCTGCCCGCGGCCGAGCGCCACGGGGTGATCCGCGCGATCGACCGCGACGTGCTCGACAAAGCGCTCGCGGCGTTGGCGTGCGCACCCGAAGCGCGGCCGCCACGTGTGCGCGTGGGCGCACGCCCGCGGCGCGCGCGCGACGGCTCGATCGCGGTGAACCTCTCCGCGCTCTCGCTCACCGACCCGCGCATGCTCGCGTTCCTCCAGGAGCGCCTCGCGCACCACCGCGTTGGCGGACATATGCTCGTGCTCGAGCTGACGGAGACCGCCTCGATCTCCGACATGCCGGCCGCGCGCGCCTTCTGCGCGGGCGCCGCGGCGCTCGGCTGCGAGATCGCGCTCGACGACTTTGGCGCCGGCTTCGGGTCCTTTCACTACCTGCGCCATCTCGAGTTCGCCTATCTGAAGATCGACGGCGCGTTCATCCGCGGGCTCGCGGATTCGGAGGGGGACAGGCGCGTGGTGTCCTCGCTGGTCGCGCTCGCGCGCAGCATCGGCGCACGGACGATCGCGGAGTACGTGCAGGACGCGCGCACCCTGCGCCTGCTTTTCGAGCTCGGCGTCGACTACGCGCAGGGCTTTGCGGTCGGCCGCCCGCGCCCGCTGCCCGCGCGCCCCTGAGCCCGACGCGGCGACCGCGCGCGCGGCCCGTGCGCGCCGGAGCTTCACGCGGCGCCCGCGCGCGCGGCCGATCATCTAGGGTTCACCCCTCGCATGCGCGCGGTGACGTTCAGCGCCCCCGGAGAGGTGGTCGTGAAGGAGGTCGCCGAGCCGGAGATCGCCGACGCGCGCGACGCGATCGTCCGCGTCGACTCCAGCGGGGTGTGCGGATCGGACCTGCACATCTACCACGGCCGCGTGAAGATCGAGCCCGGCTTCACCATCGGCCACGAGTACGTCGGGACGGTGCTCGCGGTCGGCGACGACGTGCGCGAGATCGCGGTCGGCGATCGCGTGATGGGCTGCTTTCAGACGGCATGCGGCCGCTGCTTCTTCTGCCGCCGGGGTCTGTTCCACAAGTGCGAGCACTCGCGCACGTTCGGCCATGGCGCGACGCTCGGATCGCTGCTCGGCACGCAGGCCGAGCAGGCGCTCGTCCCCAACGCGGATCTCGTCCTGCGCAGGGTGCCCGCGGGGATGAGCGACGAGGTCGCGCTGTTCGCCGGCGACGTAATGGGCACCGCCTACCACGCGGTCATCGAAAGCGGCATGCGCGCCGGAGACGTCGCGGCGGTGCTGGGGCTCGGCCCCGTGGGGCTGTGCGCGGCGCTGCTCGCGCGCGCGGCCGGCGCGGCGCAGGTGATCGCGGTCGACACGGTGCCCGAGCGCCTCGCGGTCGCGGAGTCCTTCGGCGCGCGCCCCGTCCACCTCACCGACGCCGACCCGCGCGAGGCCGCGCGCGAGGCGACCGACGGGCGCGGCGTCGACGTGTGCGTCGAGGCGGTCGGCGACCCGCGCGCGCTGGAGCTCGCGATCCGCCTGACGCGCAACTGCGGGACGGTGCAGGCGATCGGCGTATACGCGGAGCGCTGCGAGGTGCACATGGGCCTCGTGTGGATCAAGGCGCTGAGCCTGCGCGCCGGGATGGCGAACGTGATCGGCCACATCGACTCGGTGCTCGCGCTGCTCGCAAACGGCGTCGTCGACCCAAGCCCGCTGGTCACGCACCACATGAGCCTCGACGACGCGCCCGAGGCGTACGCGCGCTACGACCGGCGCGAGGCGCTTAAGATCGTGCTGAAGCCGTAGCAGCCGTCGACACCGCAAGCCGTCGCTACACAAGGAGCTGGTATGAACGCCGCCACCGACACCCTCGCCGCCCTCCCCGACGCGCTCGGGGACGCCGCGCGCGATTTCCTCGCCCGCCCCGCGAAGCTCGTGATCAACGGCGAGCGCGTCGACGCTGCGGACGGGCGCACATTCGCGACGCTCGACCCCGCGAGCGGGCGCGAGATCGCGAGCGTGGCGCACGCGGGGGCCGAGGACGTCGAGCGCGCGGTTCGCGCCGCGCGCGCGGCGCTCGAGGAGGGCGAGTGGGCGACGATGCCGCCCGCAGGGCGCGAGCGGCTGATGCACGCGCTCGCCGACGCGATCGAAGCCCACGAGGAGGAGCTCGCGCAAATCGAGTCGCTCGACAACGGCAAGCCGGTCACGCTCGCGCGCTTTGTCGACGTGCGAGGGACGGCGGCGCAGCTTCGCTACTTCGCGGGCTGGCCGTCGAAGATCGAGGGCGACGTGCTGCCAGTGAGCGCGCCGAACATGCTCTGCTACACGCGCCGCGAGCCCGTCGGCGTGTGCGCGCAGATCGTGCCGTGGAACTTCCCGCTGCTGATGGCCTCGTGGAAGATCGCGCCGGCGCTCGCGGCCGGGTGCACGACGATCCTCAAGCCCGCCGAGCAGACGCCGCTGTCGGCGCTGCGCCTGGGCGAGCTCGCGCTCGAGGTCGGGTTCCCGCCGGGGGTGCTCAACGTGCTCACCGGCGACGGCAGCACGGGCGCGGCGCTCGTCGACAGCGACGGCATCGACAAGATCGCGTTCACGGGCTCGACGGAGGTCGGCCGCGAGATCGGCGCGAAGGCGGGCCGCGCGCTCAAGCGCGTGACGCTCGAGCTCGGCGGGAAGTCGGCGAACATCATCCTTCCCGACGCCGACATCGAGGCGGCCGTGAAGGGCTCCTACCAGGCGATCTACTTCAACTCCGGCCAGGCGTGCAACGCGGGCTCGCGGCTGTTCGTGCCGAAGGAGCGCTTCGAGGAAGTCACCGGCGCGCTCGCGGAGGCGGCGAAGAGCGCGCGCCTCGGTCCGGGGCTCGACGCCGACTCGCAGCTCGGCCCGCTCGTCTCCTCCGAGCAGCGCGAGCGCGTGCTCGGCTACATCAGCTCGGGCATCGAGCAGGGCGCCGAGCTCGTCGTCGGCGGCGAGGCAGCGCTCACCGACAGCGGCGGCTACTTCGTCGCGCCGACGCTGTTCACGGCGAGCGACGACGGCTTGAGGATCGCGCGCGAGGAGATCTTCGGCCCGGTGCTCGTCGCGTCCCCGTATGAGTCGCTCGAGGAAGTCGCGCAGCGCGCGAACGACACCGACTACGGCCTCGCGGCGGGGTTGTGGACGAGGGACGTCTCGAACGCGCACCGCCTCGCGTCAATGCTGAAGGCCGGCTCGGTGTACATAAACACGTGGAGCCCCGGCGACCCGTCGGCACCGTTCGGAGGCTTCAAGGCGTCGGGCATCGGCCGCGAGCACGGCCACGAGGGCCTCGGCGCGTACCTCGAGACGAAGACGGTCTGGACAGCCTTGTGAGCATCGCCGCGTCGTGAACGTCGCGGCGCACGCCGAGCTCGGCATCGCGCAGCGGCGCCAGGCGCAGTGGCCGGTCCTGATAGCGAGCGCGTGCGCGCTCGTGCTCGTGGCGGCGACCGTCGAGATCGTCCTCGACGGCGCGCTCGGCCACT
The DNA here is from genome assembly GCA_036270715.1 of Solirubrobacteraceae bacterium. Taxonomy (GTDB): domain Bacteria; phylum Actinomycetota; class Thermoleophilia; order Solirubrobacterales; family Solirubrobacteraceae; genus Palsa-744. The sequence goes on along the minus strand of DATBCA010000319.1, from coordinate 429 downwards.
CGCCGCTGATCCCCAAATCTCCCGCGATCGCGGGCTGGTTGACGGGAATCGGCGAGCGGCTCGGCTACCGCACGTTCCTGATCGCGCTGCTCGCGTCGGCGGGCGCGTACGGCGCGCTGCTCGCGCTCGCGCGCACCGTCTCCGCGCGCGCCGCGATCGTGATCGTCGTGCTGCTGCACGCGATCGTGTTCGTAGGCCCGATCCTCATCTCGACCGACGTCTTCAGCTACATCGCGTACGCGCGCATGGGCGTCGAACACGGGCTGAACCCGTACACGAACGGCCCGATCGCGATCGCTCACGACCCCGTCTACTACTACGTCGGGATCGACTGGAAGCACGTCGCGACCGCGTACGGGCCGCTGTACACGCTGCTCAGCTACCCGCTCGCGCCGCTCGGGCTGCGCGGCGCGCTGTGGGCGATGAAGG
>DATBCA010000318.1:0-7154 GCA_036270715.1 Solirubrobacteraceae bacterium | reverse complement strand
GACGCGGTCGCGCTGCCCGGGTAGTAGTCGCAGCCGCCCGCCACCACGAGCTGCATCCCCTCCTGCGGCGCCGCGCCCGCGCGCGCGACGATCGCCTCCCAGTCGTCGCGCCAGGCGGCACAGGAGATCGCGCCCTGTGCGTCGCGCAGCTCGAAGTACACCCGCGCGCGTGCCGCGCGGAGGTTCACGAGCTCACCCACGAGCTGCACACGCGCGAACGAGCGCAGCCTGCGCCGCAGCGCCGCCGCGTACTCGCCCACGCCGTACGGGCCCGGAAGCTCGCTGCCCGGAATCGCCGCCGCGGACGCATGCTCGCGCTGGCCGATCTCCGATCGGTCGACCGCCCGCGTCGCGTCCGCGGAGGGGACCGCCGGAAAGAGGCTCTCCGCCCCGGAAAACTCGGACATCACGGTCAGCATAGGCGCTAGCATCGACGGCGATGCGGCGCCCGCAGACATCCGCACGCAGCGACGCCTTCGCTCGCCGTCGCTAGCGCGCGTCGTGCCCGCACGCAACTCACCGCGCCGTGGCGCGCGTTCGCGAAAGCGGCGCGCGCGCCCGCAGGGGACGCCCAAGGGCGCGGCCGACGCTGCCGCCGCGCGCGCGCCCGCGGCGCTCGACCGATCGGAGATCGGGCGGCGCGCGCCGGAGCTGGACGCGCGCCCGCGGAGGACCCCCGCGCGCGCGCGCAAACAGCAAGCGCACGGCGAGAGCGCGCTCTACTCCCCGCGCGGTGTCGGCGCGCGCCCGCGCGCGCCGTGGCACCCGCTGCCGCTGTCCGAGCTGCTGATCCTCGTGGGCGCGATCGGCGCCGCGATCGGGTTCAGCCGCGGCGTCTCGCACGGCGCAGCGCCGATGTTCGCGGGGCTCGCCGCGGTGCTCATCGGGACGCTCGAGTTCACGCTGCGCGAGCACCTCAGCGGCTATCGCTCGCACGCCATCATCATCGCCGTCCTCGGCGTCGCCGTCTTTCACTCCGCGATCGCGCTCGGCGTCGCCGCGTTCACGCACGTGCCGCGCGCGCTCAACGTCGCGCTGATCGCGCTCGACATCGCGGTGTTCGCCGTGCTCTTCAAAGTGCTGCGCGCGCGCTTTCTCGACGCGCGCCGCGAGCGCGTGTTCGCGGGCGCGCGCTGAACGCGCGAGCCGCCGCGCCGCGCGACCCTCAGCCGCCGGCGCCGTCGTGCAGGTCGAGCGAGGGAAGCGGCGGCAGCGGGCGCTCGGCCTCCTCGGCGGCGATCCCGCGCGTCTCGCCCGTGAAGCCGAGCGCGTTCAGGCGCGCGACCTCGCGCTCGCCTTCGACCCGCGCGGGGTGGTCGCGCGGGAGGCCGTCGATCAGTTTCGCGATGCGGTCGCGCAGCTGCAGCGCGAAGTGCGGCGTCGACGCGCCCATCAGCGCGCGCACGTCCTCCACGGTCACGGCCGCGGGATCGCCCGCGCGCGCGGCCCTGCTCGTCTCCTCGGCTCCGCTCATTCGCCGGGCCCGAGGGTAGCTTCTTCGGACGTCGAGGACCGCCGCGTGACCTCGAGCATCGCGTCGAGCTGCGCCTGCACGCCGACCGACACAGCGCGTTCGTCGCCGATCAGCCACGCGTGGTTGTAGACCGAGCGCACCGGCGGGACGGTTTCGCTGTAACCCGGCTGGATGTTCGCGAGGTAGCGCGCGAGCGACGTGGGCACCGCGGTGCGCGCTTCGAGCACCAGCAGCGGCGCGAAGTCGCCGTGCGCCGAGAGTGGCGCGGCCGCGGGCGCGTCCAGCGGGCGTGACGCGTTGGCGAAGACGAGGCCGTGCCCCGCTTCGTGGACGTTCCAGCCGAAGCTCCCCGAGCCGTAGCGCGACACCGCGATCGCGTTTTCGGACGCGCTCTGCGGGGCCAAGCCGCCGTGCGACGCCTGTCCGGGCGCTTCGATGACCGTCACGCGTCCGAGACGCGCGAGCGCCGTGCGAGCCGCCGCGGCGGCGCTCGCGCCGACCAGGTAGAGCGCCGGGCGGTGCAGACGCGCGAGCAGCGCTTCGGTCGGCGGCGGGACCGAGCCGCCGTCGATGAACACGATCGGAGCGCCGCTCTCGGCCGCGAGCCCAGCCGCAGGCATTTGCAGCGCGCGCGGCGCGTTCAGATCGACGACGATCGCCGAACGCGGTTCGCTGCCGCGAGCGCGCACGAGCACCCGCTCGATCGCCGCCGCGGTTTCGGCGGGGGATTGCGCGGCGGCGCTCGCGCCTTCGGGCAGCACGTCCAGCGCGCTCGCGCCGGTGCGCGCGCGCCCCGACGCGCCGATCGCCACCACCTGCGCGCCGCCGAGCGCGGCCGCGCCCGCGGGGCGCAGCGCCGTCAAGGCCTGCGCGCTCACGCTCGGGAGCACCCTGCCTTCGCTGTACAGGATCGCCGCGCCGAGCGGCGCGCTCGCCAGCGAAGAAGCCGCGAGCGCCGCGGGCCAGTCGCGCTCGTCGACCAGCACCACCGCGCTCGGCTGCGTCGCCGACGTGATCGCGGGGAAGACCGTCCGCGCGACCGCGGCGGCGTCGCTCGCGGCGTCCGCGCCGCCGAGGCGCGTGGTGTTCTTCGTGACCACGCCCACGGTCCCGGCGACCGTTTCGTGGGACACGAGGCCGGCTTCGCGCGCCACGACCGCCGGGCTCTGCGCGCCCGCGCCCTTGCCGCAGCCCGCGAGCGCGCACAGCGCCGCGGCCGTCGCGAGCGCAAGCACCGCGCGGGCCGTGAGCGCCCGGGAGGGGGAACGTGCAGCGCGCATCCGCGCCCAGCCTAGAGCGCCGGCCGGAGCGCCCCGCCGGAGCACGCCGCGCGCGGCGGCACGCGGCGCGGCGCGCATCCGTCCCGACGGTTTGCTAGCCTGCCGCGAAACGCCGAGTCCCCGGCGAGATGCCGGGGAGCGGGGGACCCAAGTTGTTGGGGCGAATCGCACGGTTGGACCCGTGTGAAGCGCAGGCTCTTTCAGCGCTAGCCCGTCAGCTAACCCCGCAGGCCGACGAAAGAGGATCAGCGGTTTGCGGGCACGAGCGCTCACGACGTTCTTCTGCAGCTTGACGATGATCGCGACGGCCGCCGCGCCCGCCGGCGCATCGACGGGCGGCGCGCTCGCCGGAGGCGAACCAGCCGCCGGGCCGACGACGACCTCCGCGCCCCCGAAGCCCGCGGCGCCGTCCGTGCCGCACGCCCCGATCACCTCGCGCTCCTCGCGTCTCACCTACACGGGTCCCGTGTACGAAAAGACGGCGACCGGCGCGATCGTGCCGTACGCGGCCCCAGCCCCCGTCGGGCAGATCAGCTCGACGACCGGCGGCTCGACCGTCGCGGGCGTCGTCACCAACACCACGCCGCTCCTGCTGGTGCCTGGCACGCGCGCTCGCTACGTCAAAGGCCTCGCCGCCGCTCCGATGCAGGCGCCCGTCGCCGTGCAGGAGATCGTCTGGGCCGCCAACGAGATCATCGGCCTGCCGTACATCTACGGCGGCGGGCACGCGTCGTTCGAATCGCCCGGCTACGACTGCTCGGGCACCGTCTCCTTCGCGCTGCACGGAGCCTCCCTGCTGGCCACCCCGGAGGACTCCTCCGAATTCGAAACCTACGGCTCGCACGGCGTCGGCCGCTGGGTGACCATCTTCGCGAACCCCGGGCACGCGTACGTGGACGTCGCCGGCCTGCGCCTCGACACGAGCGGCGCCGACGACCCCTCCAACCAGCAGGGCCCGCGCTGGCGCCCGCTGCGCCACGCGAACGCCGGCTACGTGCTGCGCCACCCGCTCGGGTACTGAGGATCGATCCTCTCTTAAGAGGCGGCGCATGCGCCGCCTCTCCGACGGCCGCATGCGGCCGTCGGCACCGCGCCGCATGCGGCGCGGTGTGCCCCTCGATCGCTACGCTAGAGCCTTGCTGGCCGCGAGGTGAGTCGGCCGCCACCCTGAACCAAAACAGGAGGAACTGATGGCCGGCCTGACCGGGCGTATGTCAACCGTCGTGAAGGCGAAGGTCTCGAAACTTCTCGACCGCGCAGAAGACCCCGCCGAGACGCTCGACTACAGCTACCAGAAGCAGGTCGAACAGCTCCAGAACGTCAAGAAGGGAATCGCGGACGTCGTCACCGCGAAGAAGCGCCTGCAGATGCAGGAGGGCTCCCTTCAGCAGTCCGTCGTCAAGCTCGACACGCAGGCCCGGCAGGCGCTCGCGTCGGGCCAGGAGGACCTCGCGCGCACCGCGCTCGAACGCAAGAACGTTGCCCAGACCGAGCTGCAGTCGCTCGACACACAGGTCACCGAACTGGAAGCCCAGCAGGAGAAGCTCACCGACTCCGAGCAGAAACTGCGCGCGAAGATCGAGTCCTTCAGGACCAAGAAGGAGGTCATCAAGGCGCAGTACTCCGCCGCCGAGGCGCAGGTGCGGATCTCCGAGGCGGCGACCGGCGTCGGCGAGCAGATGGCCGACGTCGGGCTCGCGATGCAGCGCGCGGTCGACAAGACCGAAAACATGCGCGCGCGCGCGGACGCGGTCTCCGAGCTCGAAAGCGCCGGCACGTTCGACGACCTCACCGCGCTCGGCTCGGGCGAAGACGACATCGACCGACAGCTGAAGTCCCTTTCCAGCCAGTCCGACGTCGACGACGAGCTCGCGAAGATGAAGGGTGAAATCGGCGCCGGCGGCGGTGAGCACGCGCAGATCGGCGCGCCGGGCGAGACGACGCCGGCCGAGGGCGCGGGAGAGCCCGCCTCCGGGGCCGCGGGGGGCAGCGGGGCGCAGGGGGCGCCGGCCGACGGCGGCCAGTCATGATCGTCCGCATATCGGGCGAGGACCAGTACCGGCTCGGCGACGCCGACAGCCCTCGCTTTTACGAACTCGAGCAGCCGGTCGTCGCGTCCGTCGACGCGTGCGACGAAGCGGACTTCCGCGCGACCTACGCCGAGCTGCTCGGCTACGTGCGCGCGAACGGCGAGCGCATCGGCGACGACGAGATCGAGAACTCAGACGTCATCCTGCCGCCCGACGACATCACCGTTGTCGAGGCCGCCGGGGAGTTCACCGGCGAGGGCCTTATCCCCGACTGACGACAGCGACGCCCCGACGAGCGTCGCGTCGGTCGCAGGCGGCTGCGCCGCCGGCTGCGGGGCTTCGGCCGGCTGCGCGGGTGTGGGGCGCTGCGCGGCGGGTCCGGCGGGCGGCGCGGATCCGGCGGGCTGCGCCGGAGCGACAGCGTGGGCGCCCGCGGCGGTCCTCGAGCCGGCACCGCGTGGGGGGTTCGCCAGGCGTTCGCGCTGGTGCGCTTCGAGCGTCATCGCGCGGCTGACCTCGGTGCGCAGCTCCTCGAGCTCGCGGCGGCGGTACAACAGCCACGCGGCGAGCGCGAGCAGCGGCACCAACACCGCGACCGCGAGCAGCGCTCCGAGCTTCGTCACTTTGCTCGTCGCCTGCACGCGATGTGGCGGGACGTGCAGGTTCGCGAGGCTGCCGATCACCGGCGGCGTCGCGCTCGCGCCGCTGATCACCGACGTCGTCTCGATCGCCATCGCGAGCATCTCGCGCGGCTGCACGGCGTTCGTGAGCGTGTTCTGGATCCAGTACGCCGCGCCGTCTTCGTGCCACGCGATCGTGCGGATCTGTTCGCCCGCGTAGTACAGGTCGTAAGTACGCGAGCCGACGTGGATGCTCGCGCCGGGGTTGCTCAGCAGCGGCGGGTCCGCCCACGAGGTCCCCTGCACGTCGTAGAACTGGCCCAGCGACGCCTTCTCGATCACGATCACGTATGCAGGCTCGATGTGGCCGCGCTGGTCTCGGATGTCGTAGACGCGCAGCTTGTCCGCGAGCGCGCCCGCGAACGTTTCGCGCGCGCGTGGGTACTCGAGCGGGAACGGAAGGTTGGGCGCGGCCGAACGCGCTTCCGCGAGCTCCGACGCGGGCGTCGACGTGAGGTTCAGCGGCGGCGCCCCGCCGCGGTGATGGTGCGGGCGCGCGGTGCGCAGGGACGCGTTGACTTTGCCCTTCGCGATCGCCGCCGTGCCGCCCAGGAAGTTTTCGACCGATTCGTGGATCTGCTGCGAGCTGGCCGTGTCGTACGTTTTCAACAGCGTCACCTGGAACGGCACCTGACGCACCGGCTTGCCTTGCGCTTCTACGAGCAGCGCGAGCAGGTCGAGCACCTGGGAGGTGCTGTGGATGTCCGTTTCGACCGCGCGGCCGAGGATTTTCTCGAATGCCTGGCGGTTTTCGAACAGCGACGGGCCGTACTGCGCCTTCAGTTCGAGCAGCAGGCGCTGGTCGCGCGCGTCGCGCAGCAGCGACGTGTCTTCGTGGCGGTTCGAGACGAATTCGAGCGCGCCCTTTCCGCACAGGCGTTGGTAGCCCGGCTGCAGGTTGATCTCGAAGTACTGTTCGCCACCCGGTTCGTTCGCGTGGTAGTAGCGGCGGTCGACCGTCATATACAAGCAGCCCACTTCGTCGACCGCGCGGCGGAACTTCTTGAATGTCAGCACGAACACGTGGTTGATCGAGATCCCGAGCAGGTTCTTGATCGTCTTCGTCATCAGTTCGGTGCCGCCGTACGTGTACGCGGAGTTGATGCGGTTGGTTTCCACGACGCCCCGCGGCGTCGTGAACGTCACCTGCAGCTCGCGTGGGATCGACATCATCGAGATCGTCGGCTTGCTCGGGTCGATGCGCACGAGCAGCATCTCGTTGGAGTGCGGCAGCACCCTCCCGAAGGGGTTGCTCTTCGGCGGCGGACGTTCGTCATTGCCGACGAGCAGCAGCGTCTGCGGCCCGCCGCGGCTCGTCGGTGCGAGGACGTTCGCCGCGAGCTTCACGTGCTTGCTCTCGCGCAGCGCTTCCACCACCCCGCCGACTTCGTTCAGCGCCAGCACAGCCGTCGCGGCGCCCGACACCAGCACCACGCCCAGCGCGCCCAGCAGCACGCGCTTGGCAAGCCACCACCGCTGTTGCGGCGGCTCGGGGACCATCGAAGACTGTGGGGGCGCGCCTGAGGTGGGCGGGCGCGTCGGCGGGATTGCGGCGTTCACGCTTCGTCAGCGTACCGGCGGGCGCCTACGCATTCGCTGCCACGACGTATGTGACAAGTGTCTCGAAGTTCTCTCCGATTATCTTCCGCGCCCGGCGCCCCATCACGTTCACCAGCAGAGCCTGTTTGCG
>DATBCA010000317.1:0-4423 GCA_036270715.1 Solirubrobacteraceae bacterium | reverse complement strand
GTCGCGGCGCTGTGCGCTGCCGTCGTGCTCGCGAGCGCGCTCATCTACACGAGCTTCAGCGCCGCGAGCCCCGCGCTCAGCCCGAGCCAGCTCCTGCGCCAGGCGCAGCCCGGCCGCGCCTACCAGCTCACCGGAACGGTCGTCGCCGGCTCCGTTCGGCGCGTGAGCGGCGTGCTCGACTTCAGCGTCTCCGACCGCAGCGGCGGGCGCGCCGCGTCTGTTCCCGTCGCCTACACCGGCACAGTCCCCGATCCCTTCAGGGAAGGGCGCGAGATCATCGTCACGGTCCAGAAGCAGGGCGCGAGCTACGTCGGCGAACGTGACTCGCTTATCACCAAGTGCCCGTCGAAGTACACCGCCGCGCCGTCGGGAGCGAAGCAGAACTACTAGGGCCCTACCGTGCGCCCGCGTCGGGGTTTGACTCCGCGGTGACTGGGGTAGAAAGCGAGCGAGGGCGCGCCCCCGGTTCAGAGGAGGAGACCTGAGGAATCCGGGGGCGCTTGCCTGCTATTCCCCCGCATCGACCGATCCTAGACATGCGGATGCAGCATGGTCGCGGGTCCCCGGCCCGGCCGAGGAGGAGGTGGGACGGGCCGGGGACGCGCTTCCCAATCCCTTGGGGGCGAAGATCGTAGAGTCTCGCGCCGCTGTCGTCGACCGATGATCGGCGCGTTGCGGCGCGCTCGTCAGCGCCGCACCTGCGCCGCCCCATAGCGAATCACTGCGGTGGCGACGGCCAGCGCTCGAACGATCACGAGCGCGATAAGCACGCCGATCACGGCGATCACGAGAACCGCGCCGCTGAGTGCCGCTCGCATATGTCGAGTTTCCGGGATCGGTCAGACAGATTCGCGCCGTCCGAGACATCGCCTAGGTCGCTCCTCGTGCCCGCCGGCCAGCATCCAGCGACTCACGAGGATCAACGCCGCTACGCAATGAACGCACCCGCACGAGCCGTCACCGGGTAGCATGGACGGCCGTGCAGACCCCCGAAAACCCCCGTAAATACGGGCTGCGCATGATCGTCCGGCACCTGCCGTCACGTGCGTGCGAGAAGCACAACCACTGAGCATGGCGGCGCGGTGAGGCCTACCAGGCGGGCTAAGTCGAGCGAGCAAGCGGCCGCGCGGAGCTGATGGCGGTCCTCGGTCGGATCTGCCTGCTGCTGGCGCTCGTCGTGTGCGCGTACGGCGTATTCGCGTCGCTCTACGGCGTGCGCCGGGGACGGCCCGAGTTCTCCCACTCCGGGCGCCGCGCGGTGTACGCGCTCGCCGGGATCCTCACGGTCGCGATGGCGGTCCTGGAGGTGGCTTTCCTCGGTAACGACTTCTCCTTCGACACCGTCGCGAAAACCTCCTCGCGCACGACGCCCGTGCTCTATCGCGCCGCCGCCGTGTGGTCCTCGCAGGAGGGTTCGCTGCTGTTGTGGGCGTGGCTGTTGTCGCTGTGGTCGAGCCTCGCGCTGTTCCTGTTGCGCCGGCGCATGCGCGAGGTCGCTTCCTACGCGACCGCCGTCCTGCTCGGCTTCGGCGGGTTCTTCGTCGCGCTGATGATCTTCTACGCCACCCCGTTCTCGACCACCAAACCCGCGCCCGCGGAAGGCGCCGGCCTCGATCCGCTGCTGCGCTTCCCCACGATGATGATCCACCCGCCGATGCTCTACTCCGGCTACACGCTGTGCACGATCCCGTTCGCCTTCGCTGTCGGTGCGCTGCTCGCGCGCAGGCTCGACGCCGAGTGGATCCGCGCGACGCGCCGCTTCGCCTTCGCCGCGTGGCTGTTCCTCGGCGTGGGCATCCTGCTCGGCGCGCGCTGGTCCTACGCCGAGCTCGGGTGGGGCGGCTACTGGGGGTGGGACGCCGTCGAGAACGCGTCGCTGATGCCGTGGCTCACCGGCACGGCGTTCCTGCACTCGCTCATGATCCAGGAGAAGCGCGGGATGCTGAAGGTGTGGAACGTCTCGCTCGTGCTCGCCACCGGCACGCTCGCGATCATGGGCACTTTCCTCGTGCGCAGCGGGATCCTCAACTCGATCCACGCGTTCGGAGGAGCGACCCTCGGCGTGCCATTTCTTGTCCTCATCTCCATCCTCATAGCCGGCTCGGTGTATCTCGTGACCTCGCGCGCCGGCATGCTGCGCTCCGAGCACCGGCTCGACTCGCTCGTCTCACGCGAAGCCGCCTTCCTCGCCAACAACATCGTGCTCGTCGGTCTCTGCTTCGTGATCTTCTGGGGGACGTACTTCCCGCTGATCTCCGAGGCGCTCACCGGCACCGAAGCCTCGGTCGGGCCCCCGTGGTTCGACCGTTACACCGTCCCGCTCGCGCTCGTCCTGGTGCTCCTCTCGGGCATCGGCCCGGTGATCAGCTGGCGCCGGGCGACGCCCGCGAACGCGCGGCGGAGCTTCGCGCTTCCGCTCGCCGCCGCGCTGCTCGCGCTGGCGGTGCTGTTGGCGACCGCCGGCACGCGCAAGCCGTTCGCGATCGCCATGTTCGCCTGCGCCGCGTTCGCGCTCGCCGCGGTCGCGCAGGAGTTCGTGCGCGGGGTGCGCGCGCGACGCGCGCTTGCGGCTGAGCCCGTGCCGCTCGCGCTGCTCGCGCTCGTGCGCCGCAATCGCAGGCGCTACGGCGGCTACGTCGTGCACGCCGGCATCGCCGTGCTGTTCATCGGCGTCGCCGCGTCGTCCTCGTTCCAGCACGTCGTCGAGACCGGCCTCTCGCCGGGCCAGTCGGCGCGCGTCGGCGCGTATGACGTTCGCTACGTGCGTCCCACCACGACGATCTCGCCGGCGAACGACGCCGCGCACACCGGCTCCACGCTCAGCCTCGGCGCGGTCCTCGACGTGAGCCGCGGCGGGCGGCACGTCGCCACGCTGCTGCCGAGCCAGGGCTACTACTCCTCGCCCGAAGCCGGCCTCGGCTCGGTGACGGCGCAACTCGGCGGCCAGGCCGTCAGCCACGTGAGCATGAACGCCGGGATCACGCGCGACGTCTGGAGCGCGATCGCGCCCGACCTCTCCGCGCCCTCGCTGCAGCGCATCATCGCCGTCGGCAACCGCACGCTGCCGCCACAGGACGCCGCGGTCGCGATCGGCTACCTCGCGCGCGCGTACCTGGCCAATCCGCCGCCCGCGCAGTTCCGCCTGATCGTCTCACCGCTCGTCATGTGGATTTGGATCGGCGGCCTGATCGCGTTCGGCGGCGGCCTGATCGCGCTTTGGCCTTCCCCGAGCGCGCTGCGCCGCCGCGCGCGCGCGGCCGCGCGCACGCGCGTCGCCCAGGGTCTCGCACGCGCCTGAGCGCGCCGAGCGCGAAGAGTCACCGCTCCTGAACGCCGACGCTCGCGTGGCCGTTCTCATCGTGATCATCGCGCTGGTGCTGCTCGCGGCGGTGATCGCCGTGATCGGCGCGCCACTGCTGCGCCCGCGCGCGGCGCCGCCCGCGCACGACGCCGAGCGCCAGGAGCTCGAAGCCGAGCGCGAGGCCAAGTACCGCGAGATTCGCGACGCCGAGCTGGACTTCCGCACCGGCAAGCTCTCGCGCCAGGATCACGCCGCGATCGATGCGGCGCTTCGGTCGGAGGCGCTCGACATACTCAACCGCCTGCAGCGCTGTGGGAGCGAGGATTCGAAGCCGGAGGAGGCGACGGGCGAGCGCTCTACGCCCAGGGACGCTTGAGCAGGATCACCGCGTTGATCACGAACAGGATCGAGAAGAAGATCGTCCAGCGGTTGAGGTTGCGCTCGACCATCGAGCCGCCGCCCAGCGGCCCGGTGCCGCTGCCCACGCCGAACGCTCCCGAGAGGCCCGCATCTTTGCCGGAGTGCAGCAGCACGAGAAAGATTACGATGACCGCGAGGCCGATCTGGATGATCGAGAAGAGCGTTTCCACGCGGTCAGAGTATCGCCTGACCGCCGCGCAGCGCCGCGTAGGCGCCCGGGTGCGTAGGACGATCGGCCACTTTCCGGGGCCGACGCTCGCGCCGAGCGCGCGTTTTGTCGCCGTAATGGGCATGCCGAACCCCCCTTCGGCGGCGCGCGCCGGATTACGAATCCTTTACTCCCGGTTGCTTTTCTGCCGATATGAAGGAAGGTCTGCGCGCCCCGCCATGGCGGGTTGGGGACGCCGATCACGCTAAATGGGACTAACTGAGGACGACCGAACCCGGCGCACCGCGCCCAGGGGCCCGCGCTCCGGGGTATTTCGCGCTGCGCTCTGGGGGATCGCCGGCGGCGGCCTGACCGCCGCGGGCCTTGCAGGGCTCGCCTCCGGTACCGCCGGCGCCGAAACCGCGGGGACGCTGCAGACGGCCACCGAAGAAGGCACCGCGACCACGCCTGCGCCCGCGCCCCCGCCCAAAAAAGGCTGGGTGCCCCAGGAAGCGACCGAAGAAGCCGCGTCGGGGTCCGCCGGGTCCTCGCAT
>DATBCA010000316.1:0-3150 GCA_036270715.1 Solirubrobacteraceae bacterium | reverse complement strand
CATCTCGCCCTGTGATCCGCAGATCAAGTACGACCCACAGTCGAGCCGCTGGTTCTACGCGACGAGCCCGCGGCGCCGAGCTCGTTGGCGAGGTGGAGCGCTACAAGGACAGCTATCGGCTCTGTTACGTCCGCGGCCCGGAGGGGATCATCGTCGAGCTGGCGGAGCGGCTCGGCTGAGGGCTCTGGCCGGTCGTCCGCGAGCTACGCCGACCGAGCCCGCGCGGCTGCGCGGCCGCGGACGTCGGTTTTTTCCTCGAGGGTCATCGCGCCCGGATGTCCGGATCCCGGCCAAGGAGCGAGAAGCAGCAGGATCCGCGAGTCCACGATGGCCTCGACTTCGTGGCGCTCCTGGGGCGCAAATTGCGCCAGAGTCCCCGGCTTGGCGTCGATCGCCTGGCCGGCGTGGCTGGTGATCCTCACCTCGCCATAAACCACAGTGATCCACGCTCCCTCATGGACCTGGTGATCCTGCAGAGCCTCGCCTGCCGGAAGGTCGAGCACGATGCTGCGTCCCTCCTGAGTTGAGGAAAGGATCTCCGGGTGGTGTGGCGTCCAGGCCAGCGTTGTCAGATCCCAGTCATCCATCCGCGCAAGCAGTCTTTCAGGTCGGCGCGCAGAACTACCGCGCGACGCCGCACCGCCATTGACGGCGTTCCGTTCGATGCCCTTCCCAAACGAGCTTCACGCCATCAACACAGCTCTCTAACGGCGGGGCAACCTCGCCGTGGCTGGGCCGACGTAGCTTGGTCTCATGTCACGCGACACGACGGTGCCTGCTCGCAACGGCAAGCGTCCCGCTCGCGCCGGACGCGCCGCTTTGTTCACCGTCCATCCGCATCCGGGCACCAGGATCGGGGCGCCGCCGCCGACGTTCGCCGACACTGCCCCCGCGACCGACGCGCTCGCCGGACAACACGTCACGCTGTCCCTGGAAGACCCCGACTGCAATGCGTGATCGGCGTGCGTGTGCGAGATCACGATCGCGTCCGGCGCGCCGACGAGTCGCCTGCGCCGCAGCCGCTCGAGCGTCGCGGGGCCGCTCTCAAGCAGCAGCTTCTCCGTCGCGCCCTCGACCACGCACGAGGGGTACGCACCGTGGAGCGGCGCCAGGCTCGCGAACCCGAGGACGTCGAAGCGAAGAGCCACCGCCGCGATTTTGAGGTATCACGGGATCGGTGAGCGGTACGTCTAGCGAGCGAGACTGGCGCTTGAGGGCTGAGCTTGATGTTCACGACAAGCGCCGGGTGCTCGACGGCCTCCTCGGGCGCGTGCGCGCGGCGGGCCCCGTCGAGGACGTCGCCGCGGCCGCCCCGGATGACGCCGTCGTAACGCACGATGGGAACATCCTGTTCGCCTACGCACCTACACGGCCCGCGCTCGAGAGGGCGCGCGAGGCGATCGAAGCGGCGCTCCGCGCCGACCGCGTCGCCGCCGCGATCCAGACGAGCCATTGGGATGACCGCGTCGACGAATGGGTCCAGGTGGATCCGCCGCTGGGTGGCGCCGAGAAGCGCGACGCCGAGGCGCGCGAGCGCGACGCCGAGCGCGTCGAATCCCGCACCCTCGTTGCGATCGTCGGCAAGCTCATCAGATCCGACGTCGAGCGGACGATGCGCGACGCGGCCCAAAGGCTGCGGCTCACCTGCGAGATCCACGAGCACCCGCACCTGCTCAGCACGCAGGTCGCCTTCACGGTGACGGGTCCGCGGCGCAAGCTCGACGAGTTCGCCGAGGATCTGCGCCGGGAGGAGATCCTGACGATGCGCGCTCAGCGCGAAGTGATGCTGAGCCCGCTGTAGCGCGTGCGCGAATCGCGCGCGGCTACGCTCCGCCGGTCTGCTATGCAGTGCGCGCAGCATGCGCTTCCTCGTCATCCAGCACGCTGCGTGCGAGCCGCCCGGCGCGTACGAGGATGAGATGCTCGCGCGGGGTATCGAGTTCGAGCGCCTCGAGATCGACGAGACGCAAGAGCTCCCCGACTGGCGTGACTTCGACGCGATCGTCGCGATGGGCGGGCCGATGGGAGCCAACGACGACGACGAGCTGCCGTGGCTTGCCGACGAGCGACGTCTGATCGGCGAGGCGGTGCGCGCGGGCCACCCGTACTGGGGAGTGTGTCTCGGCGCCCAGCTCTTGGCCGCGAGCCTCGGCGCGCGCGTCTACCCGGGCGAGCGGCCGGAGATCGGCGTGCGCGGTGATGTCGAGCTGACCGCGGCAGCGAGCGGCGATCCCGTGTTCGCGGGCGCCCCGTCGAGGATCACGACGCTGCAGTGGCACGGCGACACCTTCGAGCTGCCCGAGGGGGGGACGCTGCTCGCGAGCTCGCCCGAGTACGTCAACCAGGCCTTCGCTTGGCGGCGCGCGTACGGCGTCCAGTTCCACCTCGAGGCGTCCCCCGAGCTGGCCGCATCCTGGCTTCGGGTTCCCGAATACGCCGCCGAGCTCGCCGAGGTGCAGGGTGACGGCGCGGTCGACGCGCTCGCGGCCGACCTGTCCGAGCTCGCCGGCGCGCCGGCGCTCGCGCGCGAGCTGTTCGGCCGCTGGATCGAGCGCGTCGTCGCCGCAACGCCGTGAGCTCGATCGCGGTCTCCCGCGAAGGAGGCGGACCCGAAGTCCTCCTCGTCCACGGCGGCGCGAGCGCGGCCACCACGTGGTCCGGCCTCGAGTCTCTCGCCGCGCGCTTCACGCTCGCGTACGCGCACCGACGCGGCTACGCGCCGAGCCCCGAAGCGATCGGCGGCCGCCAGGATTTCGAGGTCGATGCGGCCGATCTCTGCGAGCTGCTCGATGGGCGGCCGCACGTGGTCGCACACTCATACGGTTCGCTCGGCGCGCTGATCGCCGCGACGCGCAGGCCGGAGCTCGTGCGCTCGCTGACCCTCATCGAGCCTCCTCTGTACCTCGACGCCCGCGACCCGGAGGTCGCTCGCCTCGAGCACATGGGCAACGCCGTGCTCACCGATGGGCTCGACGCCGACCCGGCGATCCTGCGGGAGTTCCTCACGCTCGCGGGCGCACCCGTCGTCGAGGGAGAGCCGCTCTCGCAGGACGTCGCGCGCGGCGTGCGTCGGGCACACGGCAGTCGCCTGCCCAGCGACGCGCGTCCCGCGCTCGACGTGCTGCGCGCCGCTCGCGTTCGTACCCTGGT
>DATBCA010000315.1:0-1506 GCA_036270715.1 Solirubrobacteraceae bacterium | reverse complement strand
CGAGGCCGTCACGGGCATGACGCGCGTACACGAGCTGCTCGCGCCGTCCGTCGCCGCGCGCGTGATCTTCGACTTCGGGCTCGTCGGCGGCATCGGCTACTACACGGGCGCCGTGTTCGAGGTCTACGACCCCGAGCTCGGCGCCCCGATCGGCAGCGGCGGCCGCTACGACGAGCTGCTCGGGCGCTTCGGCCGCCAGCTGCCGGCCGTCGGCTTTGCCCTCGGCGTCGACAGGCTCCACATCGCGCTCGCCGGAGAGGAGCGCGGGACCGGCGCGCTGCTCGAGCGCACCGGGATCGGCGCATGACCGCGGCCACGGGCCTCACGATCGCGATCGCGCGCGGGGCGCTGTTCGACGACACGGTCACGCTGCTCGAGCGCCTCGGGCTCGACGTGCGCGAGCTGCGTGCGAACGAGCGCAGGCTCGTATTCGAGGACATCGGCGTGATCACCACGCGTCCGTCGGACGTGCCGAAGTACGTCGCCGCGGGCGCGGCGGATCTCGGGATCACCGGCAAGGACAACCTGCTCGAGCAGGCGCCGCAACGCCCCGGGCTCGCAGGGCGCGAGGTGTACGAGCTGCTCGACCTCGGCTACGGCCGCTGCACGATGGTGCTCGCGAGCAAGGCCGGTCCCGACCCCGCGGCCGAGGCGCTGCGGCGCCTGGGCGTGATGCGCGTGGCGACGAAGTACCCGCGCATCGCGGCGCGCTATATGGAGGAGACCGGCAGGCAGGCGGAGATCGTCGAGGTCAAGGGCTCTGTCGAGCTCGCGCCGCTCACGGGGATGGTCGAGGCGATCGTCGATCTCACCGCAACCGGAACGACGCTGCGCGAGAACAACCTCGTCATACGCGAGGAGATCGTCGTTTGCACCGCGAGGCTGATCGCAAACCCGGTCGCGCACAAGCTCAAGGCCGCGCAGATAGACGGGCTCCTCGCGCGCGTGCGCAGCGCCTCCTCCGACGATCAACGATCCGCCGGCGCCGACGTACCGGCGCGCGCCGCCGGTTCGCCCAGCGCCGCCGGTTCGCCCAGCGCGGCGGGCGGCGCGCTCTAGCGCATGGGCGTCGAGCGCATGACCGCGGCGGAGGTCGCGGCGGCGGGTGGCCCTGCGGGCGCGGCGGCCTACCTGCGTTCGCTGGTCTCGGGCGGCGAGTCGGTTGCGCAGGAGGTGCTCGACATCGTCGAGCGCGTGCGCACGGAGGGCGACGCGGCGGTGCTCGACTACACGCGCCGCTTCGACACGCGCGGCGCCGAGCCGGACTCGCTGCTCGTGCCAGGGTTCGAGCTCGAGGAGTCGATTCGCAAGCTTCCACGGGGGCTGCTCGCGGGGCTCGAGGTGACGATCGCGAACGTCGCGCTGGTGGCCGACGCGGGCGCGGGGCAGGACGTGGCGGTCGACCTGCCGCAGGGACACCGGGTGGTCCTGCGCGAGGTGCCGGTGGGCTCGGCGGCGGTGTACGTCCCGGGCGGGCGGGCGCCGTACCCGAGCACCGTCGCGATG
>DATBCA010000314.1:0-2775 GCA_036270715.1 Solirubrobacteraceae bacterium | reverse complement strand
GCGCTCGCGCGCGAGCTGTTCGGCCGCTGGATCGAGCGCGTCGTCGCCGTAACGCCGTGAGCTCGATCGCGGTCTCCCGCGAAGGAGACGGACCCGAAGTCCTCCTCATCCATGGCGGCGCGAGCGCGGCCACCACATGGTCCGGCCTCGAGCCTCTCGCCGCGCGCTTCACGCTCGCGTACGCGCACCGGCGCGGCTACGCGCCCAGCCCCGAAGCGATCGGCGGCCGCCAGGATTTCGAGGTTGAGGCGGACGATCTCAGCGGGCTGCTCGATGGGCGCCCGCACGTGGTCGCACATTCATACGGTTCGCTCGGCGCGCTGATCGCCGCGACGCGCAGGCCCGAGCTCGTGCGCTCGCTGACCGTTATCGAGCCTCCTCTGTATCTCGACGCGGGCGACCCGGAGGTCGCTCGCCTCGAGCACATGGGCAACGCCGTGCTGACCGATGGGCTCGACGCCGACCCAGCGATCCTGCGGGAGTTCCTCACCCTCGCGGGCGCACCCGTCGTGGAGGGAGAGCCCCTTTCGCAGGACGTCGCGCGCGGTGTGCGTCGTGCACACGGCAGTCGCCTGCCAAGCGACGCCCGGCCCGCGCTCGACGTGGTGCGCGCCGCTCGCGTTCGTACCCTGGTCGCCTCCGGCGGCCACGCCGCGGCGCTCGAGCGCATCTGCGACACGCTTGCCGCGAAGCTCGACGCGGAGAGGGTCATCGCCCCCGGCGCGGGCCACTTCGTCGCCGCGGCTCCCGGGTTCGCGGAGCGCCTCGAGGAGTTCCTCAGAGCATCGTAGTGTCGGTCGGCTGCCCGAGCAGGATTCGCCCCGTGAGCTCCCACGTAGCCGCGTTGACCTGGAAGTGCGCCGTCGCCGCGTGCGCGTCGCGCAGCCGCCGCTGCAGCGGCGAGCTCTCGTAGATCGCCGCGCCGCCACCGAGGTCGTGCATGTCGCGGACCACATCCGCGGCCGTGCGGACCGCGTGCGTGGCCGCGAGCCGCAGGCCGGTGCGCAGCTCCACCGTCAACTCAGCGGCCGCCTCAGCGGCCGCCCACCCATCCTCGATCGCTTTGTAATAGAAGGCGCGCGCCGCGCGCAGCGCCGCCTCCGCCTTGGCGACGGTGGCCCAAGTCGCCGAGCGCTGCGCAAGCGTGCGGCTCGAGCCGAGCGATACCTTGCCGGCGGCCAGCTCGCTCAGGTCCTCGATCGCGCCGCGCGCGTTGCCGAGCGCGGCCGCCGAGATCGAGAGCGCGAAGAACGCGAAGATCGGAAAGCGGTACAGCGCCGCGTCCGACGTCGGCGCGTCGAGCAGCCAGAGGCTGTGCCCGCGGGGGACGAACACGTCGTCGGCGACCGCATCGTGGCTGCCCGTCCCGCGCAGGCCCAGCGTGTGCCAGGTGTCGAGTATCTCGAGCTCGCTCGTCGGCATGCCGAGGACGCGCGGCACGCTCGCGCCGTCGTCGCCCGCCTGAACGACGCAGCCGCCGAACAGGTAGGCGGAGTGATTGATCCCGCTGCAGAACGCCCAGCGACCGGACACGCGGTAGCCGCCGTCGACCTCGCGCGCGGTCCCGCGCGGCGCCCACACGCCGGCCGCGATCGTGTCGGGATCGCCGAAGATCTCGGCAGCTCCTTCGGCCGGTAGCCAGCCCGCGAGCAGGCTGCTCGTGGCTGCGATCGAGACGCACCAGCCCGCGGACGCGTCCCCGCGCGCGATCTCCTCCGCACATCGCAGCGTCACCGACGGGCTCGCCTGCGGCGCGCCGAGCGAAGCGGGTGCGCCGGCGCGCATCAGGCCCGACGCGCGGAGCCCGGCGAGCAGCGGGTCCGCCAGCCGCCGGTCCTCATCGGTCTGCGGTGCCAGATCGCGCGCGAGCTCCGACAGCTCGCGCGCGGAGCGGTCGAGGTCCGTCGCTGCTGTGCTTGCGCCCGCCGTCGCGCGAGCCTACTGAAACGTAAACGAGGACGTGCAAAGGTTCACAAACCGTGAACTACGCCCACGCGCTCATCTGCTCCTCCGGGTGGTGGGCCCGAACCGTCGAGCGCGAGCTGCTCCCGTGGGGGCTCGACGGCGTTGACTTCCGCGATGACGCGCTCGAGATCGGCCCGGGCTTCGGCGCGACGACGCGCGTGCTCGCGCGGCGCGCGCGCTCGCTGACCGCGCTCGAGCGGGACCCCGGCTACTGCGAGCGCTTGCGGCGCGAGCTAGCGCGGCGGGTTGAGGTCGTGGAAGGCGACGCCACCGCGATGCCCTTCGACGACGCTCGCTTCTCGGGCGTTGTGTGCTTCACGATGCTCCACCACGTTCCATCGGCCGATCTCCAGGACCGGCTGCTCGGCGAGGCATCCCGCGTGCTCGCGCCCGGCGGCGTGTTCGCGGGCACCGACAGCATCGGCGGCAGCCGATCGTTCAAGCTGCTGCATCTGCGCGACACGCTCGTTCCCGTACCGCCCGAGGGCCTCGCGTCGCGCCTGGAGCGCGCCGGGCTCGTCGATGCGCACGTGGACGCCGCGCGCCGCTCGTTTCGCTTCCGCGCGTTCAAGCCGCGCTGAGCGCCGCGCGAGCGCCTACAGGAGCCCGACCTGGCGCAAGATCGAGACCGAGTCGGAGTAGACGTCCTTGCGCTTGACCTTGCCGTGCTCGAACGGGATCACGTCCATCCCGTTCCATTCGATGCGCTTGCCCGACGGCTCGGCTACGATCTCGCCCCGTCGCAGCGGCTTTGAGTGCGTCGCGCTCGCCGTCCACTCCTGAACGACCAGGTCCTCGCGCACGTACAGG
>DATBCA010000313.1:0-1732 GCA_036270715.1 Solirubrobacteraceae bacterium | reverse complement strand
GTGCGGCGCTCGACCGTCTACCGCCACTTCGCCGACGAGTCGACCCTGTTCGCTGCGTGCAGCTCGTTGTGGATGAGCGACAACCCGCCTCCCGACATCTCCCGCTGGGCAGCCATCGAAGACCCAGGCGTGCGCGTGCGCGCAGCGCTCTTGGAGATGTATGCCTACTACCGGCGCGCCGAGCACATGCTCGCGAACCTGTATCGCGACGAGGACGAGGTGGCGGCCGTCAAGGAGCGCTTCCGGGGATTCCGCGAGCTCCTCGCCGTATCCAGGGAGACGCTCGTTCGCGGACACGCGGCGCGAGGCGCCGCTCGCGCGCGCGTCGCCGCCGCGATCGGCCACGCGCTCGCGTTCAGCACCTGGCGATCGCTCGCGCGCGATCAGGATCTCTCAGACGAGCAGGCGGCGGAGCTGATGTCGCGCCTGGTCGCCGCGGCCGCGCAGCCGGCGCGGTCGCGCTCCGCAGCGCGCCGGCCGGGGGCGCTCAGCCGCGCGCGATCAGCTCGTTGATCGCCCGCGCGAGCTCGGGGCCCGCGTCCTCTTGCAGGAAGTGCCCCGCGTGCGGGCGGATGTGCGGCTGGCCCTTAGCGCCGGGGACGGCGCGCTGAAAGCCGCGCTCGGCCGCGCGGGTGATCGGGTCGCCGTCGCTGAAGGTGGTGAGGAACGGCTTCTCCCAGCGCGAGAGCACGTCCCACGCCGCGCGGTTCGCCCGGATCGCGGGATCGCGAGGCGTGAGCGGGACGAGTTTCGGAAACGCCCGTGCGCCGGCCTTCGAGCGCGGAGCGCTGAACGGCGCGTCGTAGGCGTGCCGCTCGGCCGCCGAGAGCTTGCGCCGGCAGCCGAAGTCGACGATGCGCCCCACGGGCAGCTCCGGCGTGAGCGTCGCAAACGTCCGCCACGTGAGAAACGCGAGCGCGCCGAGGAGCGAGGGAGGCGAGCGCCGGTCGGCGCTCGGGAGCGCGCCGTTGCCGACGACGATCCGCGCGAAGCGCTCCTCGTGCTCCGCCGCCACGCGCAGCCCGATGAGCGAACCCCAGTCCTGACAGAAGAGCGTGATCTCGCGTAGATCGAGGGCGTGAACGAAGGCGGTCAGCCAGCGGACGTGGAGCGCGTAGGTGTAGTCGCGCCTGGCGGCGGGCTTGTCGGACTTGCCGAAGCCGACGAGGTCTGGCGCGATCACACGGTGCCCGGCGGCTGCGCACACGGGGATCATGTGCCGGTACAGAAACGACCACGTGGGCTCGCCGTGGAGCATCAGCACCGGCGCCGCGGAGCGAGCCCCCTCGTCGAGATAGTGCACGCGCAGGCCCTCGACCTCGACGTAGTGGGGATCGAAGGGGTAGTCGGGAAGGCCGACGAACGCGCTCTCGTCCGTTCGGATGATGTCCACGTCGAGCGGAAATCTACGAGCCGCCACGTTCGCGCGTCAAATAGATTCGACGCCGGTGAGCACGTTCATCGCGCGCATCGACGGGAGCGGCTCGCGGCCACGGCTCGCGGTCAAGGACATCATCGACGTGGAGGGCGTGCCGACGACGGGCGCCTGCAGGGCGCTCGAGCGCCGCGCGACCGCGGCGGAGCGGGACGCTGCGTGTCTCGCCGGCGCGCGCGTCGCCGGCGCTCGGATCGTCGGCAAGGTCAACCTGCACGAGCTCGCCGTTCTGCCGATCGGTACCAACCCGTGGTTCGGCACGCCGGTGAACCCGCTCGACCCCGCGCTGATCCCCGG
>DATBCA010000312.1:0-3360 GCA_036270715.1 Solirubrobacteraceae bacterium | reverse complement strand
GTCGTCGGTCGGGAGCGCCTCGTAGATGATCTCCGAGCGTGAGCCAGTGACCTCGATCACCGTCTCTGCCAGCTCGAGCAGTGTGAACTCGTTGGGATTCCCGACGTTCACCGGGTTGTGGTAGCCCGACTCGGCTAGCGCGATCAGCCCGCGGATCTCGTCGGCGACGTAGCAGAAGGACCGTGTCTGCTCGCCCTTCCCGAACACGGTGATCGGGCGGTCCTGGAGCGCCTGGCGCAGGAACGTCGGGATCGCGCGGCCGTCGTGCGGGCGCATCCTGGGACCGAAGCTGTTGAATATCCGAACGATACCGGTGTCGACGCCCTGCTGGCGGTGGTACGCCATGGTGAGCGCCTCGGCGTAGCGCTTGGCCTCGTCGTAGACGCCGCGCGGACCGATCGGATTGACGTGCCCCCAGTAGGTCTCGGGCTGCGGGTGCACCTGCGGGTCGCCGTAGACCTCGCTGGTCGACGCGAGCAGGAAGCGCGCGCGCTTGGCCTTGGCGAGCCCGAGCGTGTGGTGCGTGCCGTAGGAGCCGACCTTGAGCGTGTGCAGCGGCAGGCGCAGATAGTCGATCGGCGAGGCGGGCGAGGCGAGGTGGTAGACGTAGTCGACGGGCTCCTCCACGAAGTACGGATCGATGATGTCGACGTTGAGGTGCAGGAAGCGCTCGCGGTCACGGATGTGCTCGATGTTGGCGAGCGACCCCGTCTCGAGGTTGTCGACGCAGATGACTCGGTTGGAGCGCGCGAGCAGCTCATCGCAGAGGTGCGAGCCGAGGAACCCCGCGCCTCCTGTTACCAGGCAGGTTGCCACGCGCGCACAGGATACCCCAGCACGTGCCCGCGCTGACCCCGCGTGGACGACTGCGCGGGGCGCCCAGGACGAGCGGGGACGCGCGGGCGCGCGTGGTCCATATCATCGTTGGGGATGGCGATCGTGGACAGGACAGGCGAGGACCCGAAGGACCTGACGGTCGCGCCGATCGTGGGCCCGGACGACGAGCGCCGTTTCACGGACTCGGGGATCGAGATCGCGAAGCTGTACGCCGAGGAGGACCTCCCCGAGGACCTCGACCTGGGAGCGCCGGGCGCGTACCCGTACACCCGCGGCGTGCACCGCGAGATGTACCGCAAGCAACCGTGGACGATGCGCCAGTACGCGGGCTACGCGTCGGCGACGGAGTCCAACGAGCGCTACCGCTACCTGCTCTCGAAGGGCTCGACGGGACTGTCAATGGCATTCGACCTGCCGACGCAGCTGGGGCTCGATTCGGACAACCCGCGCTGTCTGGGCGAGGTGGGACGGACGGGGGTGGCGATCGACACGATCGACGACATGCGAACGGCGTTCGACGGCATCCCGCTCGACAGGGTGTCGACGTCGATGACGATCAACGCGCCGGCGGCGTGCCTGCTGCTGCTGTACGAGCTGGTCGCGGAGGAGCAGGGAGTGCCGAGCGAGAAGCTGCGGGGGACGACGCAGAACGATGTGCTCAAGGAGTACATCGCGCGCGGCAACTACATCTACCCGCCGGCGCCGACGATGCGCCTGACGACGGACATCTTCCAGTACTGCCACGAGCGCGTGCCGCTGTGGAACACGATCTCGATCTCGGGCTACCACTTCCGCGAGAAGGGCTGCTCGGCCGTTCAGGAGGTCGCGTTCACGCTCTGCTCGGGGATCGCATACGTGGGCGCGGCGATCGACGCGGGGCTCTCGGTCGACGATTTCGCGCCGCGCCTCGCGTTCTTCTTCAACGGGCACAACAACGTCTTTCAGGAGGTCGCGAAGTTCCGCGCCGCGCGGCGCATGTGGGCGCACATCATGCGCGAGCGCTTCGGCGCGACGAACCCGAAGGCGATGATGCTGCGCTTCCACACGCAGACGGGCGGCGTGACGCTGACGGCGCAGCAGCCCGAGAACAACATCGTGCGCGTCGCGCTGCAGGGCTTTGCGGCGGTGTGCGGCGGCACGCAGTCGCTGCACACCAACGGCTTCGACGAGGCGCTCGCGCTGCCGACGGAGCGGGCGGCGAAAATCGCGCTGCGCACGCAGCAGATCCTGGCGCACGAGTCGGGAGCGGCCGACACCGTCGACCCGTTCGCTGGCTCGTACTTCGTGGAGGCGCTCACCGACGAGATCGAACGGCGCGCGAACGAGCTGATCGCGAAGGTCGACGAGCTCGGCGGCTCGGTCAACGCGATCGAGTTCATCACGCACGAGATAGACGAGTCGGCGTGGGGCTACGAGGAGCGCTACCGAATCGGCCAGGACATCGTCGTCGGGGTGAACAAGTACGAGGAGGACGACGCGGAGGTCCCTGACCTGCTGCGCGTGGACCCCGAGTCCGAGCGGCTGCAGGTGGAGCGCCTGCGCGCGTTCAAGGCCGACCGCGACCAAGCGCTCGTCGAGCAGCGCCTCGAGGAGCTGCGCGTCCTCGCACGCGGAGCGGGCAACCTCCTCCCGCCGATCCGCGCGGCGCTGAAGGACCGCTGCTCGCTCGGCGAGGTTTGTGGGGCGATGGGCGACGTGTTCGGCAAGTACGCGCCTACCTTCTGAGGGCGAGCGGCACAGCCCGCGGCCGCCGGGCTGGTGATTCACGGACCGGCCGTTAGGTAGGGTCCTGCCTGCGTGACGGCGCCGCTCGCATCCGCATACGACGTCGTGCTCGGCGTGCACATCCTGGCGGTCGTGATCGCGTTCGGGGTGACGTTCGCGTACCCGATCATCTTCGCCGTCGGCGCGCGAATCGATCCGCGCAGCGTGCCGACGCTGCACCGCATCGAGCTCGCGACCGAACGCATCCTCGTCAGCGGGGGCCTCGTGCTCGTGCTCGGTGCGGGCATCTTCCTCGCGAGCGACGGCCATCACTGGAGCGAGTTCTTCGTGCAGTGGGGGATCGGCGCGGTCGTGGTGATCGGCGCGGTGGTCGGCGCGGTGATGATTCCCGCGACCAAGCGGGCAGCGGAGCTCGCCGACCGCGACATCGCCGCGGCGCGCGACGGTGAGATCGAGATGAGCGGGGAGTACCAGGCGGTCGTGCGGCGCCTGAACGTCGTGGGCTCGGCGTTGAGCCTGCTCGTCGTCGCGACGGTGTTCATCATGGCGATCAAGCCTTAGCGGGCTTCGCGTGCGCCCGCATCCGTCCCGGGCGCCTCCGGCGCGGGGACGGATCGGGCGACGCTTCGCCGATCCGAGAGATGCGTGGCCGGGCGTTCGGGCGCCGCCCCGCGGGCGAGCTCGCGCGCACCTATCAACTACCCTGACGCAATGGCATCCGCGCCGTACAGAGTCGCCGTCGTCGGCGCGACGGGACAGGTGGGCACGCTGATGCGCGAGGTGTTGCGCGAGCGCTCA
>DATBCA010000311.1:0-5235 GCA_036270715.1 Solirubrobacteraceae bacterium | reverse complement strand
CGCCGCGCGGCGATGATCTCGTCCTCGTCCTTCAGCGCATTCGGGCCGCTGAGCACGGGGGCTTCGGCAGCATGATCCGCGAGCCACTTGCGCACGTGTGCGCGATATGCGGCCTGGTCTGGTGAGTCGTCGAGATCCACGCGAGTCTCCTTTGGCTGACTGGCCAGTCAATGTCCTGCGCAGCGAACGGTACTGCACCTCGTGCGCGCGTGTCGTGCCTGTGCGTGCCCGCTAGCGCGCGCGAGCAGCACGCGGCCGGTGCCGGCGCTCACGCGACGGGCGGGAGCGGTTCCTCGCGGACGGGCTTCTGGTGGTAGACGTGCTCGAAGGCGCTGTCGAGCAGCTTGCGCGCCTGGCTCGCGGGGGCCGGCGAGGCGAGCACGATGGCGGCGAGGCTCACGCCGTGGCGTTCAGCGGTCGCTACAAAGCAGCGCCCCGAGGCGTTCGTTTCGCCGGTCTTGATTCCGGTGAGCCCCGGGTAGTGGGACGGGAACAGCGGGTTGATGTTGCGCAGGTAGAGCTTGCCGCCCTTGATCGGGAAGGGCAGCACCGCGTACTGCGTGGCGACGATCCGCGCGAGGCGCGGCCGCTCGAGGACGAGGTGCGCGAGCACGGCGAGATCGGCGGGGCACGAGAAGTTGCCCGCGTCGACGAACCCGGACGGCGAGGCGAAGCGCGTGCAGGCGAGCCCGAGGTGCGCGGCTTCCTTGTTCATGCGTTCGACGAAGCGCGCGATCGTGCCCGAGACGTGCTCGGCGATCGCGTCTGCGGCGTCGTTGCCCGACGGCAGCAGGAGTCCGTAGAGCATCGTCTCGAACAGGACATGCCGGCCGGCGGTCAGCTCGCCGATCTTCGAGCCCGGCGCCTCGACGTCGTCGCGGCGCACGAGCACCTGGGCGTCGGGCGGGGCGGCGCGCACGGCGGTGAGCGCGGTCATCATCTTCGTGAGGCTCGCGATCGGCAGGCGCTCGAGCGGGTGAAGCTGCCAGAGCACGCGGCCGGTGCGCAGGTCAACGAGCAGGCCCGCGCGCGGAGGGTGGCGGAACGTGACGTCGACGGCGTTCGCGGCGGGCCCTTTCGAGAGGCCGCGCAGGGCGAACGGCGCGTGGCCGAGAGGGAACCCGGCGGGGGAGGCTGCCGGGGTCGCGGCGACCGCCGGCGGAGCTGGCGCACGCGACGTGGTGGGCCGGCGCGCAGCCGAGCCGCAGCCGGCGAGCGCGAGGAGCGAGGCGGTTATGAGCGCGGTCCGGGGAATCAGTACCGCGGAGGATTGCGCAGCGCGCCGATGACACCGACGGCGAGCAGCACGACGACGAAGATCGAGATCACGGTCCCGGCGCCGAAGCCTTCGCGCTTGATCGCGGCGATCGTCAGGAACGCGAGGCCGACGATGAAGACGAGCGCAGCGAGGAGCACGAGCAGCCTCCTCATCGCTGGTGGGTGCCGCGCACGTGATCGGTCAGTAGACGGGATAGCGGGGCGGCACCGCTTTGACTTTGGTTGCGAGCACGCGTACCAGGGCGAGCCCGAACAGGAAGCCGCCGACGTGCGCGAAATACGCGACGCCCCCGCCCCCGCCGACGGGGTTCGTCAGGTTGGCCGAGCCGAAATAGACCTGCTCGAGGAACCAGAAGCCGAGCAGAAAGATCGCCGGGACCTCGATGATCGTGACGAAGAAGAAGATGAACACGAGGCTGAGGACGCGGGCACGCGGATACAGCAAGATGTAGCCGCCCAGCACCGCGGCGATCGCGCCGGAGGCGCCGAGCGTGGGCGCGGTCGAGTTGGGGCCGACGAGGATCTGCGCGGCGAGCGCGACGAGCCCGCCGACGAGGTAGAAGCCGATGTAGCGCGCGCGTCCCATCGCGTCCTCGACGTTGGGACCGAAGATCGCGAGGAAGAGCATGTTTCCGGCGATGTGGAGGATGTTCCCGTGCAGGAACATCGCCGTGAACGCGCTCAGCCACGTCGAGACCTGGCCGGGGTACGCGCCGTGCTTGCATGCGAACTGCGCGACCACGTGTCCGGGTTCGGTTTCGACGCCGCCGGCGAGCGTGCAGTACTGGCCGGGGTGCGTGAAGTCGTACGGGATCGCCGCGTCGTGCAGGACGGTTTCACTGTTCGGCCCGTTGATGAAGTTCCCCCCGTGGCGGATCGAGAGCAGGTAGGCGATCACGTTTATGAGCACGAGCGCGACGGTTACGAACGGGAAGTGCTCGTTGGGGATGTTGTCCTTGAGCGGGATCATGCGCGGGGGCGGCCGCGGCTTCGGCGCCGGGGTTCGCGGGGGCGGGTGGGATTATCTCCGCGCGCTCAGCGCGCAAGCGCCGTGCGCTCGAGCGGGACGTGCTCGTCGGCGTGGTACGAGGAGCGCACGAGCGGCCCCGCGGCGACGTGCTCGAACCCCATCTCGTACGCGGCGCGCTCCAGCTCGGCGAACTCGTCGGGGTGCCAGTAGCGCACGACCGGGAGGTGCTGCTCGGAGGGACGCAGGTACTGCCCGACGGTGAGGACGGCGACGCCGTGATCGCGTAGCCGCGCAAACGCGTCGAGCATCTCGTCCCCGGTCTCCCCGAGCCCGACCATCAGCCCGGACTTCGTCACCACCTCGCCCTCGCCCATCTCGCGCGCGAGCGCGAGCACGCGGCACGAGCGCGCGAACTCCGAGCCTCGCCGCGCGAGCGGGTACAGGCGCGGGACGACCTCGACGTTGTGGTTGAAGACGTCGGGCCGCTCGGCGATGACGCGCGCGAGCGGCATCTCCTGACCCTGGAAGTCCGGCGTCAGCACCTCGACGCGGCACGCGGGCGCCTGCCGTCGCACCTGGCGGATGACCGCGGCGAACGCGCCCGCGCCCTTGTCGGCGAGGTCGTCGCGATCGACCGAGGTGATCACCGCGTGGCGCAGCCCCATGCGCGCGATCGAGCGCGCCACGCGCGCGGGCTCCAGCGGGTCGTGCCACGTGGGCCTGCCGGTCTTGACGTTGCAGAAGCCGCAGCGGCGTGTGCACGTGTCGCCGAGGATCATGAACGTCGCGGTTCCACGCTCCCAGCACTCGCCCACGTTCGGGCACGCCGCCTCCTGGCAGACCGTGTGCAGGTTCTCGGTGGTGATCAACGATTTGAGCGCGCGGTAGCGCTCGCCACCCGGCGCGGGCACCTTCAGCCACGGTGGCTTTCGCTCGCGCAGCGGGCGCACGTCCGCGCCGAGGTGCACGCGCGCGTCCGTGCCCCCGGGGTTGGCGCGCGAGCGCGTCGCGATACGAACCGGAGCGGCGCTCGACTCGTCGGCCCCGTGCAGGCGCTCGGCGGCCCAGTGCAGGCGCTCGGCGGCCTCCTGCAGGCGCTCGGCAGTGACTGAGACGGGCACCCGCCGGTGCACATCCGCGAAACGTTCCGCCACACGCTCTCGCACTCGCGTCGAAAGCGGGCGCGTGTTCGTGTCCGCGCGATCGGGCCCCGCCGTGCTCGTCCGCGCGCGCTCGAGCTCGGCCTGGAGCGAGGTCATCTGCACGTCGGGCAGCCCGCAGGCGACGACCCACGAGAACGGCTCGAGGTCGTTCTCCACGTTGAGCGCGAACCCGTGCGTGCTCACGCCGCGCGACAGGTGCACGCCGATCGAGGCGATCTTGCGCTCGTCCACCCACACACCCGTGTAGTCGGGGCCCTCGTCGACGCGGGCGCGCGCCTCGATCCCCTCGGCCGCGAGCACCTCCACCAGCGTCCGCTCGATCGCGCGCAGGTGCGCGTGCACGTCGCTGACGCGCATGATCGGGTAGCCGACGAGCTGTCCGGGTCCGTGATAGGTGACGCGCCCACCGCGGTCGGTGTCGATCACCTCGATGCCGCGCGTCGCGTAGAACTCCTCGCCGAGCGTCAGCTCGTCGGCTTTCGCGCGGCGCCCGCGCGTGTATACGGGCGGGTGCTCGAGGAGCAGCAGCACGTCGGGCGTCCGGTCCTCCAGGCGCGCCTCGCGCACGAGATCTTGAAGCGTCGTCGCCTCCCGGTACGGCGTCGCGCCGAGGTCGCAGACCCACAGCTCATCGCGCGAGCTCATCTCGCACCCAGCCTAGCGCCGCGTCAGAGCGTCAGCGCGACGGGAGTTTCGAGCAGCTCGGCCACGCGCGCGAGAAACCGCGCGGCGTCGGCGCCGTAGAGAGCGCGGTGATCGCACACGAGCGTGAGCGTCGTCACGTGGCGGATCGCGAGCTCGCCCCCGTAGGCGACCGCGCGCTCCTTGACGGACCCCACGGCGACGATCGCTACCTGCGGCGGGTTGATGATCGCGGTGAAGCGGTCGACGCCGTACATCCCGAGGTTGGAGACGGTGAACGTCCCGCCCGCGAGCTCGGGCGGGGTGATCGTCGCGGCGCGCACGCGCTCGGCGAGCGTTCGCGCCTGCGCCGATATCTCACCCAGCGCTTTGACCTCCGCGTCGAAGATCGTGGGCACGACGAGGCCGTCGTCGGTCGCGACGGCGACGCCCACGTTGATGCGCGAGTGCAGGCGCAGAGCGCCGTCGCGGTAGCTGGCGTTCACCCGCGGGTGCTCGCGCAGCGCGAGCGCGCACGCCTTGATGACCATGTCGTTGAACGTCGGCGCGGGAGCCGGCGCCCCCCCGGCAACGCTCGCGGAGGCAGTTTCGAACAGCCGCTTGAGCTCCGCGCGCAGCCGCACACAGGCGTCCATGTCGACGTCCATCGACAGCGTGAAGTCCGGGATCGTGGCCTTCGACTCCGCCATCCGCCGCGCGATCGCCTTCTGCATCCGCGACCCCTCGAGCACCGTCGTCTCGCCCTTGAGCGCGCTCACGTCGAGCGGCTCGGCGGGCGGCGCCTGCGCGGGCGCCGCCGCGCCGAGGACTGCGGCGCGCGCGCGTTCGCGCGGTGCCGGCGCCGCGGCTGCCGGCGCCTGTGCCACCGGGGTGGCGGCCGCGGCCACGGCGGCGTCGACATCGGCGCGCACGATCCGCCCGGCGGGCCCCGTGCCGGCGATCGATCCGAGGTCGACGCCGTTCGCGCGTGCGAGGCGCCGCGCGAGCGGCGAGGCCTTCACGCGACTGCCGGCCGTCGTCGCGGCGGCTGCCGCCACGGGCTCGGGCGCGGCGGCTGCCGCCACGGGCTCGGGCGCGGCCGCCGGTGCCGCGGCCGCCGCCTCGCCGCTCGGCGGCGTGGCAGCTGGCTCGACCGGCACCGCGTCGGGCGCGGCACTCACCTACTCCACGCCCACCCAGGCG
>DATBCA010000310.1:0-6036 GCA_036270715.1 Solirubrobacteraceae bacterium | reverse complement strand
TGCGAGACCGTGAACAGCAGGTACGACGCCAGCGCGTTGAGCGTGCTAGAGACGAACCACGGCCACGAGCCCTCGACGTACGCGACGGTCGATCCGGACCACAGCGCGAGGCCGCCTACGAGCACGCCCAGAGCGGGAACCGAGATCGCGGGCACGGGCTCGGCGGGGTCGAGGATGCGCGTCACGGTGACGGGCACGGGCTGTGCCGCGCCGCTCACGCTCACGCGCTCGCGGCGCGCACGGTGCGCCAGCTCTCCCACGTGATCCGCAGGATCAGCGCCGTGATGAGCAGGCCGATGATCGGGTCGGCGATCGGCGCCCCGAGCGCAACCACGATCGCGCTCAGAATGACACCGACGCTGACGATTGCGTCGCTGCGCGCGTGGTTGCCGTCGGCGATCAGCGCCGGACTGTTCAGGCGCCGTCCGCCCGCAAGGCGCGCGCGTGCGGCGAACGCGTTGCCCACGACGCCCACCACGCCCGCGAGCCCGAGCGCGAGGAGGTGCGTCGGCGCGAGCGGTTCGACGATGCGCAGCACCGCGAACACGCCCGCGGCGATCGCGCTGAAGAGGATCGTGAGCACCACCGCGGTTCCCGCGCCGCGCTCGGCGCGCGAGGAGCGCAGCAGGAACGCCGCTCCCAGCGGCAGCGCCGTGAGCGCGTCGCCCGCGTTGTGGACCAGGTCGGCGAGCAGCGCGACGCTGTCGGTCGCGACGTAGATCGCCGCCTGCACGAGCGCGGTCAGGCCGAGAATCGCCAGCGAGACGACGACCACGCGCACCCCCTCGCGCGAGCGCCTGATCGACGGGTCGACCAGCCCGTGCGAGTGGACGTGGTCGTGCGACTGGGCGTGCTCCGCGTCCTCGTGCGCATGGACGTCCTCGCGCGCGTGGGGACCTGCAACATCACATGTCGCGGTGTGGCTCATCGCGTTTGGGGGAGCACCGACTCCTCCGCAGCGGGCACGACCTCGATGTAGACGAGCGAGCTGGCAAGCGTGCCGGCCACGCGTTCATACAGCTTGCGGCCGAGGCCGTAGTTCGCTTTGAGCGCAGCCTCCGCCGCGTCCTCCTCGCGGGAGCGATTCTCGATGAGGCGCGCGCGTCCCTCCGCCGGCGGGCCCACAGCCTGGCCACGTACCGTGCACGGCGCGAGGCGCACGCGCTGGTTGTTGCGAATGCGCTTCACCTTCCCCACGTCGCCCTCGCTGCGGATGTAGACGTTCCCGTCGCGGAGGCCAAACCACACCGGCGTCGGCACAGCTTCGCCGCTGCGCTTGTAGGTGACGAGCAGGCAGTACTTCTGGCCACGAAGGTGCTCGAAGCCCGAGATCGTCTCCGGCTGGGTGCCGACCGCGGACGCCGACGGGTGGCGCATCGCGTGGTAGAGCCGATTGAGCGGCGAGGCCACGCACGCAAACCTACACCGCACACCCGAAGGCGGGCCGCGCGGATCCGCGCGGCCCGTTCCTCGGATCGGGAGTGTCTGCCTAGTGCTGAGACTGCTGGTAGCAGGCCACGTCGTACTGCGACTTTTCGCTGTAGTGCTGTCCGCCGATACCACCTTCGAGACTGTTTTCTTTGGGCTCGTTGAACGGCGCGCCGCGCGATTCCTCGGCGTTGCCCGGGCTATTCGGCTCCTGTTCCTGGCAGGACTGGCTCGGCGGCCCCGTTTCGCTGGGGTTGGGGTTCGCGAGCGCGCCCGGCGACGCGATCGCGGCGAACGCACCGCATGCGAGCAGCAACGTCACGAGCTTGCGCATCTGACCTCCTTGACTGTTTCGGCACGAATGACGTGTCTGTCCACTTCCCAGACTCCGCGGCGCCGTAAACCTTCCCGATCACCTGCGAGCACCTGACGGGCCCGCGAACGCCGCGAAGGTAATGTTCGCGTTCCCCACTCCCCGATGAGGAGGAAGCTCGCATGGCTCGCTCGGCAAATGACCGCTACGACGTAAAAGGCCGCACCGTGTTCATCACGGGCGCAGCGCGCGGCATCGGCAAGGCGAGCGCGGAGCGCTTGTACGCGAAGGGCGCGAACGTCGCGCTCGTTGGCCTCGAGCCCGAGCGCTTGGAGGAGAACGCGGCGCGGCTCGGCGAGCGCGCGGCGTGGTTCGAGGCGGACGTGACGGACTTCGACGCGCTCGAGCGGGCGGTCGCCGGCACGGTCGAGCGCTTTGGGGGGGTCGACGTGGCGATCGCGAACGCGGGACTCGCGTTCATGGGCGCGCTCGCGACGGCCCCGATCGAGCAGGTCGAGCGCACACTCGCGGTCAACCTGCTCGGCGTGTGGCGGACGGATCGCGCGGTGATCTCGCAGATCCTCGAGCGCAACGGCTACCTGCTGAACATCGCTTCCGCGGCGGCGTTTGCGCACGGACCGCTGATGGGCCCGTACACGGCGACGAAGGCGGGCGTGGAGGCGATGACGGACGCGCTGCGCCAGGAGAGCGCGCCGTTTGGCGCGGCGATCGGCTGCGCGTATTTCGGGTTCATCGACACCGACCTCGTGAAAGCGGCGTACGCGGCGAGGCCGACCGAAATCCTCAACCAGCGAGCGCCCGGCTTCATCCGCAACCCGATCCCGCTCGCTCGCGCGATCGACGCGATCGAGCGCGGCGTCGAACGCCGCTCGGCGCGCGTGTGGGCGCCGCGTTGGGTGGGGCCGCTGATGGCGCTGCGCGGCCTGACGCAGCCGCTGACCGAACGGAGCCTCCTGCGCGACCACGCCGAGCTGCGCGAAGCGATCCGGCTGGTGGACCCCGCGTCGGGCGAGCTGCCCGAGCAGGATCCGACGCTCGGCGTCGCGGCCGCCGCGCTCACTCAGCCCGAGAGAACTCCCATATCGCAATAGACAGCATCGCAAGGCCGAGGACGGCGATCATCGCCGCCTCGAGCAGCCCGGGCACGCGCCAGCCCCACCACGTGACGCCCGGCGCGAGCGCGTGCACGGCCGCCGCGCTGACGTGCAAGTGGGCGAAGATCGCTCGGCGCATGGGGTCGACGGCGTAGGTGAGCGGGTCGATGCGGTTGAGGATCGTCAGCCACGTGGGCAGCTTCGCGACCGAGAACAGCGCACCGGAGATGAAGAACATCGGCATGATCGCCATCTGCATCACAGCCATGAACGACTGCATCTGGTTCATGCGCGCCGCGACGGTCATGCCGAAGGCGGTGATCGCGAACGCGAGCAGAAGCTGAAGCCCGAAGATCTCGAGCAGCAGCACGGGCTCGTAGGGGACGTTCACGATCCCCGCGATCGAGATCACGATCAGGCCCTGGAAGCCTGCGACGGTTGCTCCGCCGAGGCACTTGCCGAGCACGATCGAGCTGCGGCGCACCGGCGCGACCATCATCTCGCGCAGGAAGCCGAACTCGCGGTCCCACACGATCGACGCGGCGGAGAACATGGCGGTGAACATCACCGCCATGCACAGCACGCCCGGATAGACGAACGTTTTGAAATTGACGCCGTGCGTGCCGCCTGCGGCGAGGGTCGAGAGCCCCGTGCCGAGGATGAACAGGAACAGGAACGGCTGCGTGAGCGAGGTGAGGATGCGCAGGCGGTCGCTGCGAAACCGGATCAGCTCGCGCTTCCACACGACCCTGATCGCGCGCAGCTCGCTACTCACGCTGCGGGCGGGGACGCGCACCGGCACGACCTCGGGGGCGCCCTCGCCGCGTGCGAGCTCGCGCTCGCGTGTCGCGGCCGCCTCGGTAGCCATCAGCGGCTCATCATCCGCGCGAGGTTGCGTCGCATTTCCGTGTTCGAGTCCTCGGCGTCGCGGATCGTCTTGCCCGTGTATGAGAGAAATACGTCGTCGAGCGACGGGCGCGCGACGCTCACCGAATGGATCGGCAAGCCGAGCTCGAACAGGCGCGGCACGAACTGCTCGCCCGACTGCACGCCGAACGTGACCTTGCCTTCGGCAACGCGCCCCTCTAGGCCGAAGCGCTCGCGCAGGGCGTCGATCGTCGCGGCATCGTCGTCCGTCGCGATCTGCACGCGGTCCGTCCCAACGGCCGCCTTGAGC
Source organism: Solirubrobacteraceae bacterium (assembly GCA_036270715.1). Lineage (GTDB taxonomy): Bacteria > Actinomycetota > Thermoleophilia > Solirubrobacterales > Solirubrobacteraceae > Palsa-744. The sequence goes on along the minus strand of DATBCA010000310.1, from coordinate 2,003 downwards.
GCGGCGGGGGTATCGATCGCGACGATGCGGCCCTGGTCGATGATCGCGATGCGGTCGCAGTGCTCGGCCTCGTCCATGTAGTGGGTGGTGAGGAACATCGTCGTCTCCTGCTCGCGCTGCAGCGCCTGCAGGTATTCCCAGATCGAGCTGCGCGTTTGCGGGTCGAGGCCGACGGTCGGCTCGTCGAGGAACAGCACGCGCGGAGAGTGCAGGAGGCCGCGCGCGATCTCAAGGCGCCGCTTCATGCCCCCGGAGAAGGTGTTGACGAGGCTCGCGCGCCGATCCCACAGCCCCACCATCTCCATCACCGCCTGCATCCGTCGCGCGAGCGAGTCGCGCGAGACGCCGTAAAGCTCGGCGTGCAGGCGCATGTTCTGCTCGGCGGTCAGGTAGCCGTCGAGCGTCGTGTCCTGGAAGACGAGGCCGATGTTGCGGCGCACGTCGTCGCGTTCACGCACGACGTCGTGACCCGCGACGAGCGCCGAGCCGGCGGTCGGGCGCACGAGCGTGCAGAGCATGCTGATCGTCGTCGACTTGCCCGCGCCGTTGGGCCCGAGGAAGCCGAAGGTCTCGCCCGCGCGGACGTCGAACTCGACGCCGCGCACCGCTTCGACCTCGTCGTAGCGCTTGACGAGGCCGCGCACCGCGACGGCCTCGTCACCCTTGCCGTTGTTCGAGCTCTGCGTGATCACGCCTCGACGTCTACGGTACCGCCAGCGTTCTCCGTGCCCTCCTCGCCGTCGCCGAGGATCCGGTACAGATCGCGCCGCGTCTGCGCGAGCACGTCGCGCGCGGCCTCGATCTGCGACGGCGAGCCCGTGCGCGCGAGCTGCGCGAAGGCGAACGCGATCTCGCGGATGAGCTTGCCGATCTGCACCTGCTCATCGCCGAACCCGCTGCTCATCTCCTCCCATGGCGCCGGCCTGTCCTCGCCACGCTGCGCGAGCAGCGCGCGGCCCTCGTCGGTGATCGCGAGCACCTTGCGCCCGTCGAGGACCTGTGAGCGGATCAGGCCCTCGTCCTCGAGCTGCGACAGCGCGGGGTAGACCGAGCCGGGGCTCGGTCGCCAGACGCCCTCGCTGCGCTCCTCGACGAGCTGCATGATCTCGTAGCCGTTGCGTGGCTCCTCTGCGAGGAGCAGCAGCGCTGCCGTGCGGATGTCTCCGCGCCGCGCCTTGCGCCAGCCGCCGCGCGGTCCCCAGCCGGGCCCGAAGCCCGGGCCGAAGGGAAAACCGCCGAACTCGCCCCGCCCGTGGCGGTGGCGGCGATGTCCGCGGGGACCACCGGGACCGCAGCCCCGGCCTGATGTGCTTTGTTCATGACCAAACATCTTTTTCTCCTATCGTGAGATATCTGAGTAAGCTCACGATATATCGTAACAAGAATCAGATTTCAACCTTTCGCTTGCCAGGTGGCGTCCCGGGCCCACGGGCGCGGCTTTCAGGTCCTGCTTCGAAGATGTGGCGTCCCCGGCGAGCGGCCTGTCTGCGCGCGACCCGCGCCCGCGCTCATTCTTCCGGCTGCTCGGTGACCCTCATCAGCAGTTCGACGCCCTGGTGGGGAGTGCCCGTCCAGAGCACGCCTTCGTTCTGGGAGAGGCCGCCGGAGGTGAACGTTTCCGTGACCGCGCCCGGCGCGCGCCCGAAGACGGCGAATTCGCCGCCGCGCGCGTCGAGGCTCACGATGTCACCCGCCTTGACGCGGCAGCACTTGAAGCTCACCTGCGACATCGGAAAGGTGGTGACGCCGCCGGGCGCTCCGGGGAGGGTGAACGGCGGGTTGGTGGTCGTGACCACCTTGAGCTGGCCGCCCGGCTGCGGTTCGGCGACAGTGAAGCGGATCGGCTCCGAGCCGCCCGGGCCTGGGCGATCGCCGGAGATCGCGTAACCCTTCACGGCGATCGCGGTGACCATCCCGTTCGCGGGCACGACCGTCGAAGGCTCGTACGCCGCGGCCTGCGCCGCGAATCCAGAGCCGTGTCCGAACCAGTACTCGACGTCGGC
>DATBCA010000309.1:0-5026 GCA_036270715.1 Solirubrobacteraceae bacterium | reverse complement strand
AGCACCCGCCGGGCGGCCGCAGCGAGAGCGCCGAGGGCGCTGCCGCAGGGAGGCTGGCCCCGGGCGAGGTACGCGAGATGTTCGACCGCATCTCCTCGGTGTACGACGCGATGAACACCGCGATGACCGCGGGGCTTCACCACCGCTGGCGCGCGCGAGCGGCCGCGCGCGCGCGGGTGAGGCCCGGCGACCGCGTGCTCGACGTCGCGACCGGCACGGGCGACCTGGCGTTCGCCCTCGCGGCGCACGTCGCGCCCGGCGGCGAAGTCGTCGGGTGCGACTTCTCCGAGGCGATGCTCTCGCGCGCCCGAACAAAGGCGCGCACGAAGGGCACGGCGGGAGTCGAGCTGAGCTTCGAGGTCGCGGACGCGCTGGCGCTTCCGTACGCACCCGACAGCTTCGACGCGGCGTCCGTCGGCTTCGGCGCTCGCAACTTCCTTGACCTGCAACTCGGGCTGCGAGAGCTCGCGCGCGTCGTCCGCGGCGGGGGACGCGTGGTCGTGCTCGAGATCACCACGCCCGCCAAGCCGCCGCTGTCGAGCTTCTACCGCGTGTGGTTCGACGGGCTCGTGCCCGCACTCGGGCGCGCCGCCGAGGCGTTCTCGCGGGGGCGCGCCGGCGCACAGGCAGGCGCGGGCGAGTCGGAGTCGCTCGCGGATGCGTACACGTACCTGCCCAACTCGGTGAAGCGGTTCCCCGCGCCGGACGTGCTCGCGGCGGAGATGCAGAACGCGGGCATGAGCGACGTCAGCTACGAGCTGCTCGCCGGCGGGATCGTCGCGATCCACGCGGGCACCGCTCCGGCGCGCAGCGACACGATCGAGGAACGAGCATGACGACGGTCGACACCGCGGCGCGGCTGCGCGCGGGCGACGCGGACGGCGTCGCGGGCATCCTCCGGCGCGGCGGCGACGCCCTGCGCGAACGGATGGCGGCCGTGGAGTCGCACCTCGACGACCTCACCGCGGGCGCAGGCTCGCCGCTCGCGCGTCACGCCAACGCGACGGTCAGGGCGGGCGGCAAGCGCCTGCGCCCGCTGCTCGTCGTGCTCGCCACCGAGTCCGCCGGCGGTGCGCCGGAGACGGAGGAGGGCGAGATGGGTCTCGTGCGCGCCGCGGTCGCGGTCGAGCTCGTGCACTCGGCGACGCTCGTGCACGACGACCTCATCGACGGCGCGGCGTTGCGCAGGGGCCGGCCGACGGTCGCGTCCGTCGGCGGGCGCAGCGCTGCGATCGCGACGGGCGACCTGCTGTTCTCGCTCGCGTTCGCCGAGCTCGCCCGCAACCGCAGCCTCACGCAGCTGCGCGCGCTGTCGGATGCGAGCTCCGCGCTCGCGGCCGGCGAGCTGCTCCAGCGCGAGGACGTATTCGCGCCGCAGGTGTCCGTCGAGCGCTACCTGCGGCGCTGCGAGCTCAAGACCGCGGCGCTGTTCGAGGCCGCCTGCCGCCTCGGCGCGCTGACCGCGGCGCGCTCGTCACGCCAGCTCGCCGACGACCTCGGATGGTTCGCGCGCCGCGTCGGGCTCGCGTTCCAGATGCTCGACGACGTGCTCGACGTGTCGGGACCGGTCGAGCGTACGGGCAAGCCCCGCGGGAACGACCTCCTCGAGGGCACTGTCACGCTGCCGCTGATCCTCGCGCGCACGCGCGATCCCGAGCTCGCGCAGTTCGACCTCTCCTCGCTGAGAACCGCCGACCACGCGCTCGAGTTGTGCGAGCGCATCGCGGCGACGGGCGCTCTTCAGACCGCGCGCGAGCGCGCGCTCGCGGTCGTCGCCGAGGCCAAGGCGTCGCTCCCGAAGATTCTTCCCAACGGACGTTCGAGGCTGCTGTACCTCGTCGCCGACGCGGTCGTCGAGCGCTACCGCTGACGCGCGCTCAGAAGTCCGACGGGACGATCAGGTCGGCGTCGAGCGCACGGATGAAGAACTCTGCTTCCTCGCTCATGTTCGCGTGCGTCATGCGGCGAAGATCGCCGAGGAGCGCGCTGGACGCGCGGTCGAGCTCGTCATCGAGCATCTCCACGGCCGTCTGCTCGAAGACGCCTTCGCGGCGCGACTCGCACTCGGGGCAGCGAAGCACGATCCGCCAGTGGCGTAGCCCTTCCTCTGACCAGTCGAGCGGGTACACGAGTTCGCCGGCGCAGTGGAAGCACACGTGCAGCGCGTCGGCGCTGTTCCAGCTCGTGTGCGCGCGGCGTGGCTCGACGTTGGGCAGCTCCGGCTCGTTGCGAGCGGGCGGCTGCGGGCGGGCGTGGGTGTCTTGCCGATCGTGGGAATGCATTTGCTCTTCGCCATCAGCTATCGACCTCGAGGCGCTCCGGCTTTAGCACGCCCCGAGCTCGCTGGCCGAGCGCAAGCGCGCCCGCGTTCGTCGCTGGGCGCTGCGCCTCTGTTACCCGGCTGCGCGTGTGTCCGCGCGAGCAGCTCGTGCGTATAAGACCCGGTGCTACGTTGCGCCCAAGCTGATGGCCAAAGTCCTACGCCCGATCGGTCACGAGGATCGCCTCAGTCTCGTCGACCACCTCGACGAGCTGCGTAGCCGCCTGATCGTCTGCGCGATCGTGCTCGGCGTCGCCTTCGGCATCTGCCTGTGGCAGAACCACACGCTGCTCAAAATCATCAACGAACCGCTCAAGACGCAGACCCGCAAGCAGGTCGCCAAGGGCGAGGGCACGGTCGGGCAGGCGGTGCTCGCGCAGCAGAGCCTGCTCAAGGTCGCATCGGAGACCCAAGCCGCGCTCGCGCTCCTCGCGCAGCCCGGCAGCGGCCTGCACGCGCCCGTGCGCGCGCGGCTCGCGCCGATCGCAGGGTCGCTGCATGCGGCGGTCGCCAAGATCCCGCGCTCGGCCCCGGGGGACAATCCGGTCACGCTCGGAGTCGGCGAGCCGTTCACCACCACGGTCACCGTCTCGCTGTACTTCGCGTTCGTGCTCACGCTGCCTTTCATCCTCTACCAGTTCTACGGCTTCATCCTGCCCGCGCTCAAGCCCGACGAGCGCCGCGTCGCGGTGCCGCTGCTCGGAGCGATACCCGTGCTGTTCGTGTGCGGCGTCCTGTTCGGATACTTCGTCGTGCTGCCGGCCGCCGTGCGCTTCTTCGTCAACTTCAACGCGAGCGAGTTCAACGTCCTCGTACAGGCGAGTCAGTTCTATAAGTTCGCCGGCACCGTCCTGCTCGCGATGGGGCTGGTTTTCCAGGTGCCCGTCGCGATCCTCGCCGCGACGCGCATGGAGATCGTCACCCCGCGGCAGCTACGCAAGAACCGCCGCTACGCGATCCTCGCCTGCGCCGTCGTCGCCGCCTTCCTGCCTGGCGACGCGATCACGCTCGTGCTCGAGACGGTGCCGCTCTACCTGCTCTACGAGGTCAGTATTCTTGTCGCATCGCTGCTCGGTCGTCGCTCCGCGAGGACGCGCGCGCAAGAGGGCGAGGCGCCGATCGGCGGCGTGCCCGCGCCGGCCACCGACGCGGCAGCGAAACCGACCGCGCAGAGCTGACCAACGCCACACCCTCCTAACCTGTCTGACTGATGCTCTTCGACCTCAGGGGACGCGGCCGCCGGCGGACGGTCCAGATCATTTACATCGGCCTCGCCCTGCTCTTCGGCGGCGGTCTCGTGCTGTTCGGGGTCGGCAGCGGCGGCGGCGGCACCGGTGTCCTCAACGCCGTCAACGGCAACGAAGGCTCGAGCGCCGCGAGCTTCGCGAGCCAGATCAAGAAGTACGAAAAGCTCACCCGCACGAATCCGACGAGCGTCAGCGCGTGGGAACAGCTCACGAAGGCGCAGCTGCATGAAGCGGGCAGCGAAGCGTATGTGGTCAACGGCCAGCTGACGGGCAAGGGCCGCGAACTCTTCTCCGCGACGGCGCGCTCGTGGGAACGCTACCTTGCGCTCAACCCCTCCAAACCGAGCCTCGAACTCGCCAAGCGGATGGCGTTGAGCATCTTCCAGCGCGGAGGGCTCGACCAGCCTGCCGCCGCGGTCCAGGCCCTGCAGATCGTGGTCGCAGCCGAACCGACGAACGGGACGTACTACGCGCAGCTCGCCTACTACGCCTACACGGCGAAAAATGTCCGCGTCGGCGACCTCGCCACCGCCAAGGCGCTCACGCTCGTCCCCGCGGCCGATCGCACTCGCCTCAAGACCGAACTCGAAGCGGTGAAGAAGAACCCGAGCGGCGGCGGAGCGCTCACGGGCAAAACCAACGGCAAAAACGTCAGCGTCAAGAAGGCGCCCAACGGCAGCTACACCGTTGTGTCTCCTTCGACTACGCCGGCGCCGGCGACCGGCACCACGACGACGAAGAAATAGCCGCCGATGAGCGGCTAGAATCGGCAGCCGGCCGGGCCGTCCACCCGGTCCCTCGGGCCGTTAGCTCAACCGGCAGAGCAGGGGCCTCTTAAGCCCAAGGTTCCGGGTTCGATTCCCGGACGGCCCATCGCGCTTCGTGCGCAGCGCGGGGAAACCAGAGAGGCGCTCGAGGTGAGGAAACGTGGACGTCCGTTGGCGAGCGCGCCGAGCGGATAAGCTCCACGCCGATTCCCGCCGTGAGCAACTGTCCGCTCGCCGCGGTGTTTCATAGGTCGAGATGAAGTTCCCTGCACGCACCCGCGCGATTGGCCTCGCCATCCTCGGCGTGATCACCTGCGGCGGCGCTTCGGCGGCCGCGGCGGAAGAAATCCCGATCCCGACCTTCACGGTCAAGGCGAAAGCCGTCCCGATCCCCGGCTTCCCGGGCACGGGCAACTTCTACGGCAAGGGGGCGGACGTCGAAGCGACGATGGAAATCCACGGTTCGGGATACGGCGCGACGGCGCAGAATCCGAGCGGCGGGATTCCCCCGCTCTCGGCCGTCAACGTATGGCTGCCGAGGGGTGTGAAGCTGGATCAGAAAGACTTCACGACGACCTGCACGGAAGCGACGCTCGAAAACGTCGGTCCGAGCGCGTGTCCGAAAGGCTCGGCTGCCAGCCCGATCGGGTCGGTGCTCGGCGAAGTCACGTTCGGGACGACGCGCGTTCCGG
>DATBCA010000308.1:0-5121 GCA_036270715.1 Solirubrobacteraceae bacterium | reverse complement strand
CTCGAGCGCCTTCAGGCCGTACTCGCCGAACTGCACCTTGACCTGACCGCGCGACGGCCCGGCGCGGCGTCCGCGGTGCTGCTTGCGGTGTTTGACACGCTTCGGCGAGAGCATCAGCTCATCCCCTCGCACCGCCGTTGGCGCGGGAGCGCCCGCCGCGCCCGCCTGCGCCTCGGCCACCGCGGTCGCCGCCGCCTCCGCGGCCGCCCCCGCGGCCGCCCCCGCGGCCACGCCCCTCGCGTCCGTCGCGTCCGTCGCGTCCGTCGCTCGGCGGCGGCGGAGCCGTCATGTCCGTGAGGTCCGCGCCGGTGTACCCCTCGGGCATGATCTCGCCCTTGTTCACCCAGCACTTCACCCCGATGCGCCCGAACGTCGTGCGCGCCTCGTAAAAGCCGTAGTCGATGTCCGCACGCATCGTGTGCAGCGGCACGCGGCCGTCGGAGTAGCTTTCGGTGCGCGCCATCTCCGCCCCGCCGAGCCGTCCCGCGACCTGCACCTTCACTCCCTTCGCGCCGGAGCGCATCGCGCTCGTGAGCGCGCGCTTCATCGCACGGCGGAAGGCGACGCGATTTTGCAGCTGCTCGGCGATCGACTGCGCGACGAGCGCGGCGTCGAGCTCGGGCCGCTTGATCTCGAGGATGTTCACCTTGATTTGCTTGTTCGTCATCCGGTGGAGCTCGCGCCGCAGCGCGTCCACTTCGCTGCCAGCCTTGCCGATCACGATCCCCGGGCGCGCGGTGTGGATGTTGACCTCGAGTTCACCGGAGTCCTTGCGAATGGTGATGTTCGACAGCCCGGCGTGCGCGAGCTTCTCGGTGATGTACTCGCGAATGCGAACGTCCTCGGCGAGATAGTCCGCGAAGTGTCGCGAGTTGAACCAGTTCGACTTCCAGTCGTGGATGTAGCCGACCCGCATCGCCTCTGGATGAACCTTCTGTCCCATTCTGTTTCGCTGTCTCTCTTCCGGCTCTGTGTTCTCTTTATTGGCTCGATGTGAGCGTGATTGTGAGGTGACTCGTGCGTTTGTGAATCGGCGTCGCGCGGCCCATCGCGCGCGGGCGAAAGCGCTTGATCGTCGGACCTTCGTCGGCGTACGCCTCGCGGACGATCAGGTCGTCCTCGAGCAATTCGTGATTGTTCTCGGCGTTCGCGACCGCCGACTCGAGCAGCTTGCTCCAGTCGCGCGCGACCTCGCGCGGCGTGAATGCGAGGATAGCGCGCGCCTCCGGGACGCTCTTGCCGCGCAGGTGAACGCACACCATTCGCGCCTTTCGCGCGGACGTGCGCACGTAGCGCGCACGCGCGCGCACCACCCGCCGCCGCGCTCGTTTGCCGCTCGCGCGTCCCGAGCGCGCCGCGGGTTTCGCGCTCCCGCGCGCGCGCGCGGCGCCCTCGGCTGCTTTCGCCTCTCCCCGCCCCGCCGCTCGCGCGCGCGGCTTTTTCTCTGACACAGTCTCCGCCGCCTCCGCGACGGCTTCCGCGGCGGGCGCCTGCTCGGCGGCGGCTGTGCCCACCGGCGCTGCCTCGGCCTCGGATTCGCCGCCGGCAGCCTCGCCCGCGGCGCCGGCAACGGACGCCTCGCCCGCGCCTTTACGGCGGATGCGCGGGCGTTTGCGCTGGCCGCGGGCGGCGGCGGGTTTGTCCTTGGTCTCGGCGGCCTCCGCCTCGATCGGCTCCCGCTCGGCGGGCGTGCCCGGCTCTGGCTCTGCGGGTTTCTCGGGGCTCATCGGACCTTCGCCGATCCGGCGTGGCCGCGGAACATGCGCGTCGGCGCGAACTCGCCGAGCTTGTGGCCGACCATCGCCTCGCTGATGAACACGGGCACGTGCCTGCGCCCGTCGTGCACCGCGATCGTATGCCCGACCATCTCCGGGAAGATCGTCGAGGCGCGCGACCACGTGCGCAGCATTTTTTTGTTGTTGGCCGCGTTCAGCGCCTCGATCCGCGCCATCAGCCGCGCTTCGACCCAGGGCCCCTTCTTGCTCGAGCGGCTCATCGCTGCTTGCCCTTCCCGCGCTTGCGCGCGCGCACGATCAGCGCGTTCGAGCGCTTGTTGCGCTTGCGCGTGCGGTAGCCGAGCGTGGGCACGCCCCACGGCGTCACGGGGTGGCGCCCCGCGGTTGTCGATCCCTCGCCCCCGCCGTGGGGGTGGTCGACGGGGTTCATCGCGGTGCCGCGAGTCTGCGGGCGCACGCCCATGTGACGCTTGCGGCCCGCCTTGCCGACCTTGACGTTCTGGTGATCGGTGTTGCCGAGCGTGCCGACCGTCGCGCGGCACTCGGCGCGGACCATGCGCATCTCGCCGGAGGGCAGGCGCAGCGTGGCCATGTCGCCGTCCTTAGCCATCAGCTGCACCGACGTGCCCGCCGAGCGCGCCATCTGCCCGCCGCGCCCGGGCTGCAGCTCGACGTTGTGAACGACGGTGCCGACGGGCATCCGCGCGAGCTCCATGCAGTTGCCGATCGCGACTTCGGCGCCGGCGCCCGAGGCGACGGTCGCGCCCACGCTCAGGCGCTGGGGGGCGAGGATGTAGCGCTTCTCGCCGTCGACGTAGTGCAGCAGCGCGATATACGCCGAGCGGTTGGGGTCGTACTCGATCGCGGCGACCCTCGCGGGCACGCCATCCTTGCGGCGCTTGAAGTCGATCCGGCGGTACGCGCGCTTGGCGCCGCCGCCGCGGTGGCGCGCGGTCTTGCGTCCGTGCACGTTGCGCCCGCCAGACTTACGCAGGCCTTCGATCAGCGTCTTCTCGGGCTCGGTCTTCGTAACCTCGGCGAAGTCGGGGTAGGAGACGAAGCGCCGGCCGGGGCTCGTGGGCTTGGGTTTGCGGATCGGCATCGCAGGCTGCCCCTAACCCTCGATCGCCTGAAGGCTCTGGAAGACGGGGATCGACTCGCCCGGGCGCACCTGCACCATCGCCTTCTTCCACCTGCGCGTGCGCCCGCGCGTGACGCCGCGATGCTTGGGCTTGGATTTGACCGGCATCGTGCGAACGGCGACGACGTGCACGTCGAACAGCGCCTCCACGGCCTGGCGGATCTGCGTCTTGTGCGCGTCGCGGTGCACGCGGAAGGTGTAACGGTCGGCGGCCACGAGCTGGTAGCTCTTCTCGGAGATGACCGGGCGGATGAGCACGCTCGAGTGCTCCATCACGCGCTCCGGCGGGCGCCCGCGCGCGCGCTCAGCGCGTCGAGCGCGGGCTTTGACATGAGCAGCGAGGCGGCGCCGACGACGTCGGCCACGCCGACGTCGTCTGAGGGCAGCACCTTCACGCGCGCGAGGTTGCGGAACGAGAGCGCCGCGTTCTGTTCGTCGGCCGCGAGCACTACGAGTGTCGGACGCTGCGCGCCCCAGTCCTCGAGCAGGTCGGAGGCGACGCGCGTGCGCGGCTCGGTGAGCTCGGCGGCATCAAGGACGGCGAGCGAGCCTCGCTCGGCGTGCAGCGAGAGCGCGCTGCGCAGCGCCGCGCGGTGCTCCTTGCGGTTGACCTTGAACGTGTACGAGCGGGGCTGCGGGCCGAACACGATCCCGCCGCCGGTCCACAGGGGCGAGCGGTTGGAGCCCGCGCGCGCGCGCCCGGTGCCCTTCTGGCGCCAGGGCTTCGCGCCTCCGCCGGAGACGTCGCCGCGCGTTTTCGTCGCCGCCGTCCCGCGCCTGCGCGCGGCCTGCTCGGCGCGCACGCTCTGATGCACGAGCGGGCCGTGGAAGCGCGCGCCGAACGCGTCGTCGTCGAGCTTCACCTTCCCGGCCGCGCCGCCGAGCACGGGGACGTCACGCATCGCTTCGCACCTCCACGACGCCGCCGCGCGGACCGGGCACCGACCCGCGCAGCAGGAGGAGGTTCTGCTTCTCGTCGACGGCGACGATCTCGAGCCCCTGCTGGGTCGCGCGCTTGTTGCCCATCTGCCCGGGACCGCGGATGCCTTTGACGACGCGCGAGGGCGTCGCGGAGGCGCCGATCGAGCCGGGCGCGCGGATGTTGTGCGAGCCGTGGGCCTTGGGACCGCTCGCAAAGTTGTGGCGCTTGATCGTGCCCTGAAAGCCCTTGCCCTTGGAGACGCCCGACACCTTGACGCGCCCGCCGACCTCGAATTCGGCGACGGTGACCGTCTCGCCGATCTGCTTGCCGATCTCGCCGCGGAACTCCGCGAGCCGGCGCAGCGGCGGCGCGTCGGCCTTCGCGAGATGGCCGAGCTGCGCTTTGGTGAGGTGCTTCGGCTTGCTCTCGCCGAAGGCGAGCTGCAGCGCGTCGTAGCCGTCACGCTCGCTGGTGCGCACGCCCGTCACCGGGCACGGACCCGCCTCGAGGACGGTCACGCGCGCGACGCTCCCGTCGTCCTGGAAGACCTGCGTCATGCCGAGCTTCTTTGCGAGGATCGCGGGCATCGGCGGGCCTCAGGTGGCGAGGCGGATCTCGATGTCGACGCCGGCTGGCAGGTGATCGAGCCGCTGCAGCGAGTCGACTGTCTTCGGCGTCGGCTGATGGATGTCGATCAGCCGCTTGTGCGTGCGGATCTCGAAGTGCTCGCGCGAGTCCTTGTCCTTGAAAGGCGAGCGAATGACGCAGTACACGTTCTTTTCCGTCGGCAGCGGGACCGGCCCCGACACGCTCGCGCCCGTGCGCGTCGCCGTCTCGACGATCTCCTTCGCGGCGGACTCGATGAGTTTCGTGTCATACGCCTTCAGGCGGATGCGGATCTTGTTTTGGGTGGCGGCCATCTCGTGTAGCGGTCTTGGCTTCTGGTGGGTGTCTTTGCTTGCGTTGCCGGCGTGGTTGGTGTTGGCGCGTCGTCGCGTGCGATGGCGCGAAAACCATCTGCTTGAAGCCGGCGCGTGGCGTGGACGGCGCGCAGGCGCAGCGGACATCTGAGGCCGCTCCCTGCCGCCTGCCCGCTCACGAGCGGCGTCAAATGGTCGTATCGGACTGCGATATGTCTCCCGCCCTCCGGCGGGTCGGTGCTACTCGATGATCTCGGAGACGACGCCCGAGCCGACCGTTCGCCCACCCTCCCTGATGGCGAAGCGAAGGCCCTGGTCCATGGCGATCGGCTGGATCAGTTCGATCTCCATCTGGACGTTGTCACCGGGCATCACCATCTCGACGCCCTCGGGCAGCTTTGC
>DATBCA010000307.1:0-2765 GCA_036270715.1 Solirubrobacteraceae bacterium | reverse complement strand
CCGCGGGCAGCATGCGCTTCGTCGACTTCTCCAGGCCCGACCCCGCGGGGGAGCGCGTGGAACGCTTCATGCTCGCGGCGCAGCACGCGATGGCCGAGGGTGATTACGAGCTCGCGGCGCAGCGCCTCGTGTACGCGCGCGAAGCCGAACCGTCGAACGTCGCCGTCCTGCGTTTGATGACGCTCGCGTTCTGGCAGGCGGGCAAGCTCGACGCGGCCGCGCGTGCCGTCCGCGACTGGGCCCGCGCGGACGCGCAGCGCCCGGCGCCACACCGCTTCGCGGCGCGCATCTACGAAGACATCGGCGCCGTCGGCCTGGCCGCGGAAGCCGCCGAGCGAGCCGCGCTCGCGGGACCGGCGGACGCGAGCGCATGGGAGCGCCTCGGCCGCCTGCGCGTGCGCCTCGGCGACCGCGAGGGCGCGCTCCAGGCGCTGCGCAAGGCGGGCTCGAACGGCGGCGAGAGTCTCGCCGCGCTGATCGCCGAGGCGCTCGCGCTCGAGCCGCAGCTGACGCGGACCGAAGCCGCGTCCGCGTAGTGGCTTACAGGATGTTCACCGCGCGCGAGATGATCAGCCCGATCGTGACGAGTGAGACGACTGCCTGTATCCCCATGACGCTCTTGGCCATCGGCGTCAGCGGCATCGTGTCGGTCGGCGAGAAGGCGGTCGCGTTGGTGAGTGACACGTACACGTAGTCGATGAACTTGGGCCGCCAGTGCAGCGGCTCGATGCGGTCGTCGGTCATCTGCGGGAACAGGAAGTCGGGCGCCTCATCCTCGCCCGCAGCGCGTTTGCCGGGCCCGCCGCGGTCGAGCTCCCAATACCACAGGGCGAAGATGACGAAGTTCGTCAGCCAGATCAGCGTCCCCGCGAATATGAGCTGCCGGCCTTCGACCGGGTGTTTGCTGTGGAGCAGGTGGTGCGTGAGCTCGTACAGCGAAAACACGTTCGCCGCGCTCACGAGCGCGACGAGCCCGAGGGCCAGCGCTCGACGTCGGGGATGCTCGCGCTCGAGCTGTTTCGGCGATGCGATCGCGAGCCCGACCAGCAGCAAGCCCTCGAGCGAGGGGATCAGCCATATCGGTCCCACGACGAGCCGTTCGGGCAGCGTGAACTGCAGCCCGATCGCCAGCACCAGCGCGCCCTGCACGGGCCAGATCGGTTCGGCGGCCGCCGGCGGCGGATAGGGCCGACCAGGCCGTTCTTGCGCGAGGGCCATCCGCGCAAGCGTACGAACGCGTTCGGCTGGAGCAGCTAGCCTCTGCGTGCGAAGCCTGGAGGCGGACCGTCATGGGAATCGAGAGCCCCCTGCACCTGCTGTTCATCGCCGTCGTCGCGCTGCTCGTGCTCGGCCCGAAACGCCTGCCCGAGCTCGCGCGCGCGCTCGGGAAGGGCGTGCGGGAGTTCCGCGGCGCGATGGAGGCGGGCGAACACGACCACGCCGAGGCCGAACGCGAGGAGCTCGAGCGGCGTGGCGCGGATAGGCTGCACGAACCCGAGCGAGAGGAGCACCCCACATGAGCAGCGCAGAGACCGCCGTGCAGGCCGAGCCCGTCATCGCCGAGCGCCGCGCGAACGTGCTGCTGATCACGCTCAACCGCCCGGAGGTTCGAAACTCGGTCAACGCGGCGCTCGCCGCGGGTGTCGCGGGGGCGCTCGAGGAGCTCGACGGCGACGATGCGCTGTCGGTCGGCGTGCTCACGGGCGCGGGCGGCTACTTCAGCGCGGGCATGGACCTCGGCGCGTTCGTCAAGGGCGAGTCGCCGTGGTTCGGCGACCGCGGATTCGCGGGCATCGCGCAGCGCGCCTCGCGCAAGCCGCTGATCGCCGCGATCGAGGGCTTCGCCGTCGCAGGCGGCTTGGAGATCGCGCTCGCGTGTGACCTGGTTGTGGCGGCGAAGGGAGCGAAGCTCGGGATCCCCGAGGCCAAGCGCTCGCTCGTGGCGGCCGGCGGCGCGCTGCTGCGCCTGCCGCGGCGGATGCCGTACCACATCGTGATGGAGCTCGCGCTCACCGGCGACACGCTCCCGGCGGAGCGCTTCTACGACTTCGGCGTCGTCAACCGCCTCGCCGAGCCGGGATCCGCCGTCGACGTCGCGATGGAGCTCGCCGCGACGCTCGCCAAGAACGGGCCGCTCGCGCTCGCGGCCTCCAAGCAGATCCTCCAGGAGCAGTTCGACTGGTCGACCGCCGAGATGTGGGAAAGGCAGAGCGCGATCTCCGGACCCGTGTTCGCGTCCGAGGACGCGAAGGAGGGGGCGAACGCGTTCAAGGAGAAGCGCGACCCGGTCTGGAAGGGTCGCTAGACGGTAGGGCCGCCGCCCGCGCGAGCGGCGGTCGCCGAGTGGCTCAGCCCGCGGTCATCGCCTCCTGCGCGCGCTTCTCCATCTCCTCGGGCGGCACGTCCTCGACGTGCGTCGAGACGTTCCAGCGGTGCCCGAACGGGTCCTCGAACTGGCCCGAGCGATCGCCGTAGAACTGGTCCTCGACGGCTCGCAGCTCCTTTGCGCCCGCGGCCAGCGCGCGCGCGAACGCCGCGTCGCAATCCTCCACGTAGACGTGCAGCGTCACGGGGGTGCCCCCGATTCGCGCCGGCCCGCGGATGCCCATCGGCTAGTTTTCGTCGACGAGCATGATGACCGAGGGTCCGAGCTCCAGCTCGGCGTGGCCGATGCGTCCGTCGGGCATCGGCAGGCGCATGCGCTCGCTCGCGCCGAGCACGGACGCGTAGAAGTCGATCGCGGAAGCGGCGCCGTCGACGATGAG
>DATBCA010000306.1:0-4922 GCA_036270715.1 Solirubrobacteraceae bacterium | reverse complement strand
CCGAGCTCGCGTCGCGCTGCAATGAGGTCAGGTCGTAGAGGAATGGCGGCCGCTCCTTGCGCTCCGTCTTCTCGAGCTTGGTGATCGCGCCGGTCCCGCCCTCGACCGCGGCGACGATCGCCTCGGCCTCCTCGAGCAGCTCGAACTCGCCGGCGGGCCGAAGCGAGGAGAAGGCGGCCTTCATCGCAGCGGTAGTCATGGAGTTCAGCCACAGCCGCCGCACGGGCTTCTTGCCCTTGGCCTTCTCGTACAGGTAGGCGAAGATCAGCTCGCCCTCGCGGCCGGCGTCGCAGGCGTTGACGACCTCCTCGATGTCCTCGCGCGCGAGCTGGCGGCTGACGACGGACATCTGCTTGCGCGAGCGCTCGTCGCGCACGACGAGCTTGAAGTGCTCGGGGACGATGGGCAGGTCCTCCATCTTCCAGCGCTTGTACTTGGGGTCGTACTCGTCGGGCTCGGCGAGCTGCACGAGGTGACCGACGGCCCAGGTGACGAGGTGCTGCGGTCCCTCGAGGTACCCCTCCCCTTTTTCGAACGGCCCGTCGAGCACGCGCGCGAGATCGCGGCCGACGGAGGGCTTCTCGGCAATCACGAGGGTCTTGGACATCGCGGTCAGGGTAGCGGCTGGCCCCGCGCGCGTTTTGGAGGCCGGCCACCTGACCGGGGCCCCGCCGCTGGGCGCCGCGCGCGCGCGCTATCCCGCTGCGCACGCCTGCGTACTCACCTGCTCGCCGGCGCGCGCGCGGGCGATCCCTTCGGCGAGAACGGTCGCGACGGTGGCGTTTGCCACGCCATAGCCGCCGTGCGGGCCGCCGTTGACGGTGCCGGCGAAGATCGTGGTGAGCACGTGCCCGTCGGCGCCGACGAGCGCGCCGCCCGAGTTCCCCGGCCGCACGAGCCCCCGCAACGGCGTCAGCAGCCGCTGGACGGTGCGGCCGTACACGTCGTCGGTGAGCACCTCCTGGGTGCGCCCGATGCGCGCGGGCTCGGCGTCGAAGGGTCCGTTTTCAGGAAAGCCGAGGATCGCGCCGGACGTGCCGTCGGCGGGTTCGTGCTCCAAGGCGAGCGACGGGGCGCCGAGCCCTTCGACGCGCAGCACCGCGACGTCCACGACGGGGTCGAACGCGACCACCGCGGCGGGGAGATCGGCGCCGCTGCCACCTTCCTGCACGGTCGTGTCCTGCTCACCGGCGACGACGTGCGCGTTCGTCACGACGATCCCCTGCCCGGCGACCCACCCGGATCCCTCGACCGCCAGCCCGCAGGCGGTGCCGAGCACGCGCACGACGCTCGCGGCGGCCGTCCTGACGGCGGGCGCGCGGGCGATGCCCGAGCTCGGCGGGAGGACGGGCGGCGATGGCCCCGCGACCTGCGGCAGCGGGTCCAAGCGCGCGAGCGCGTTGAGGATCGGGCCCGACGGCGGCAGCACCGAGTTGAGCCCGCGAAGGATCGCCGAGCGCTGGATGTCCGCACGCAGCTTCGCCTCGTTGGGAGCCTGCGCGATCACCGCCGCGAGTATCCATACGATTGCGAGGCCGAGCGCGGCGCCGAGCGCCGCGCCGAGGACGCCATCGATGAGACGCATCCCCGGGATGACGATCGCGCGCCGCAGCCTGAACGCGATCCCCTCCATGCCGCTCGCGAGAATCGCGCCGGCGAGCAACGCGCCGAGCAGCCCGAACGCGGGCGCGTACGGCGAGGCGGAGCCCTGCGGAAGCAGCAGCGGGCCGACGCGCGTGCCGATCAGCGCGCCGGCCGCGAACCCGAGGAACGAGAGCGCGCCGACGAGGAACCCCCGCCCGAAGCCGAGAGTCGCGAGCATCAGCGCGAACGCCACGATGAGCCAGTCGAGCGTCGTCATCCGCCATGTTCTACCGCGCCGTTGACAGCTGACAGGCAAGGTCCGGGCGCGCATTCGCGGGCGGGGCGGGCGCGGCGCGCGTTGCCGGTGGTCGCGATGGCGGCGGTCGCGTTCGCGGTCGGCGCGATCGTCGGCGGCAACTCCCCCTCGCACGCGAGGGCGTCGCTCGCGGCTCGTTTCGTCTCCGCATGGACGCGCGGCGAATACGCGGCGATGTACCTCGACCTCGACGCCGCCTCGCGCGCGGCGACGACGCCGGAGGAATTCGCGCAGGCCTACCGCTCCGCGCTCACCACCGCGACCGCGAACCGTGAGCGGACCGCGGGACGGGCGCGGGAACTGTCCGGCGGGCGGGTGGCGGTCCCCGTGCGCATCCGCACGCGCTTGTTCGGCACGCTCGCACTGACGTTCGTCCTGCCCGTCTCGGGGGGCGAACACGGGCAGGTGATCGCGTGGTCGCGCTCGCTCTCTTTCCCCGGGCTGCAGAGCGGCGAGAGGCTCGCGAGCCAGGTGACGATGCCGGCGCGCGCGAAGCTGCTCGCACGCGACGGATCGGCGCTCGCGGAAGGCGCCGCGACGGAAACCTCGCCGCGCGTCTACCCGCTCGGCGAAGCCGCCGGAGGCCTCGTCGGGAGCGTCGGGCGCTCGTCGGGCGCGCAGCGCAAGGCGCTCGAAGAACAGGGCGTGCCGGCGACCGCGCTGGTGGGCACGCGCGGGCTCGAGCTCGCCCTCGACGCGCACCTGCTGGGAACGCCCGGGGGGCGCCTGGTCGCCGAACCGGCGCAGGGCGGCGGGCCGCAGCGCGTGCTCGCAGACGCCACCGCACGGGCGGCGCCGCCGGTGAGGACGACGATCTCCCCGGCGGTCGAGCGCGCCGCGGTGAGCGCGCTCGGCGCGCAGTACGGCGGGGTCGTCGCGCTGGACCCCGCGAGCGGCCACATCCTCGCGGTCGCGGGAATAGCGCTCGACAGCGTGCAGCCGCCGGGATCGACGTTCAAGATGGTCACGGTCACGGGCGTGCTCGCCGCGCACCTCGCCACGCGCCAGACGGCGTTCCCGTACGCGACGTTCACGACCCTCGACGGCGTCAAGCTGAGCAACGCGAACGAAGAGAGCTGCGGCGGCACGCTCGAAGACGCGTTCGCGACCTCGTGCAACTCGGTGTTCGCCCCGCTGGGCGTGAAGCTCGGCGCCGAACGCCTCGCGAAGACCGCGGAGGGTTTCGGCTTCAACCACGCGGCCGGCATCGACGGCGCGGCCGAGAGCACGATCCCGGCGGCGGGCGAAATCCAGAGCGAACTCGAGCTGGGCTCGACCGCGATCGGCCAGGGCCGGGTGCAGGCGAGCGCGCTCGAGATGGCGCTCATCGCCTCGACGGTCGCCGACGAAGGCCGGCGCCCGGAGCCGAGCTTCCTGCCCGGCACGCCCGCGCCGGGCACGCGGGCGATGAGCGCATCGGTCGCGCGCACCGTACGGCGCCTGATGATCGCCGTGGTGCGGCGCGGCACGGGAACCGCCGCGGCGATCCCCGGCGTGGTCGTCGCGGGCAAGACGGGAACGGCGGAACTGAAGAGCCAGTGCCCCAAGGGGACCGTGCCGTCCGAAGAAGCGGCGAAGGGCGCGGAAACGCGGGCGGGCGAAGAACCGGGAACCTCGCAGAGCACGGCGAACTGCGTGCTCAACACCACCGAACCGAGCAACACCGACGCGTGGTTTGCGGCCTTCGCGCCCGCCTCGCGGCCGCGCGTGGCGGTAGCGGTGCTGCTCGTCAAAGACGGGGCCGGCGGCACGACTGCGGCGCCGGTCGCGAGAGAAGTGCTCGAGGCTGCGCTCAGCGCGGGCGGTTAGGCGCTGTGAGCGCGCGCGTGGCTAAACGTCGAGCTCGGCCGAAGCCGTTTCGCTCGCGTTTTCGGGATCGACGATCTTGATGGTGAGCGGGCGGTTGTCGAGCGAGACGGTTTTGATCTTGTACAGCAGCAGCGCGCCCTGCGTGGGACCGTCGGCGGCGACCGTGCTCAGTTCGGGGAGCCTGCCCCGGCCTGGCACATTCTTGGGGCGATACGCGAACTGGTTGACCGCTTCGGGCGTGAGCGGGATGTAGGTGTTGTTCTGCGTATCGCTGAGCACGAGTTCGGTCGCGGCGGGCGAGGGGATGTCGTGGTGGTTGTAGACCTGGAGGAAGACCGCAAACCACTCTTCGCCGGGCGAGATCGCGCGCTGCGCGGCGGTCAGCCCCTGCATGTAGGAGGAGTCCTCGCCGTCGGCAGGGTTGAGCTGGCGCGACTGCTGCACCTCGTATACGAGCGGGCCGACGTCGAGGTAAGGAGCACCGGCGCCCGACTCGCCGGCGTAGGTCCCCGTCGTGACCTTGGAGTGCGAGTCGCCGCACGCGCCGAGCAGAACCGGCGCGAGCAGGAGCGCGGCGAGGAGCCACGAGAAGCGCGGGCGGCGGGTCATTGCGACGCGGCAGTTTACCCGCCGGAGACCGTCACGCGCCCGCCGCGATCCTGGTTTCGCTCGATGATCGAGCGCAGACGTCGCATGGCGCGCTCGGTCTTGCGCCGCGTCCAGCCGCGCGCGCCGAGACTCTCGCGCAGCCGGTCCGAGAGCGTCGCCGGGATCGTCTGCACCGTGAAGCTCACGCGCGTCGTGCCCGACGCCGCCTGTGCGAGCTCCCACGAGCCGAGCGTGCGGATGCGGTTGTTCTTGCCCGTCCGCCCCACCTCGATGATCCGGTGCGGACGCTCGACCTCCACGAACGACACATCGGCCCAGCTGAAGCGGTTCGCGGGTACCTTCACGCGAAAGCGCGCGCCCGCGCCGCGACCGACGGAGTCGATCCGCGTGAGGTGCCAGTCGACGAGATAGTGGTCGGTGAACTCGCTGTGGTTGGCGATGTCGGCGAGGTAATCGAAGACCTGCTCGCGCGGAGCGGAGATGACGGTGGCGACGGTGACCGGGTCCACGGCAGCGGAAGTCTAGAGCGCACACACGCGCGGCCGCCCGCGCGGCGACCCGCTCAGCGACTGCCCCGACGGACGCTCAGTCGGCCGAGTCGGTG
>DATBCA010000305.1:0-3138 GCA_036270715.1 Solirubrobacteraceae bacterium | reverse complement strand
TTCGCGGCGGATGAACGCGATGTAGTCGTTCCACAGCTGCATGCGCGCGGGCGTCGCGCCGCGTGCGGGCCGGGCCAGGCGGTCGGCGATATCCGCGAACAGCCCGAGGTCCGCGTAAACGTGCTGAGGCTCGAGGAAGTCCATCGAATCGTGAACGGCGTCCCACTCGATCAGCGCCGTCTGGCGGCAGAAGTGCGCCGTGCGGCTCGCGAGCTCGCTGTCGGTCGAGGGGTCGCACTTGATCCAGCGGCCGTCGATCAGCGCCGCCGCGTACACGTGCGTGGACGTGCGCGACATGTACTGCGTTAGGAACGGCGGGCCGATGACGCCGAAGTATTCGCGCGCGTTGACGCTCAACACGCCGTAGGCGGCGGGGATGCCCGCGCGGCGGAGCAGCGCGATCAGGAGGTTAGCCTTGTTCGTGCACATCCCCGCCCGCCGCTCGAGGGTCGTCGACGCGGAGACGCGCCAGGGCCCGAGCGTATAGGGGATCCCGTCGCGCACGAACTCGAACGCGGCCGCCGCCAGGGCGCGCTTGTCGTGTACGCCGCTGCGTTCGACGATGTCCTCGAGCGCGCGAGCGATCGCCGGATGGTCGTGGTCGCAAAACTCGCTCGCGGCGAGCGCCGCGCGCGCGCCTCCGGCGGGCTCGCGCCGGCCGGAGCCCGAGCGCGCGGCAGCCCGCAGCCGCGAGGAGCCGCCGCTTGGCCGAACTCGCGCGCCGAGCGCTCGCGCCAGCGCGGCCGGCGAATACCAGCTCGCCTCTCCACACAGCCGCACGAGCGCCGGCAGCAGCAGCGCGCGCACGACGGTCGCGTCGATCGCCACCGCGAGCGCCGCGCCGAACCCGACCTCTTTGACGAGCGCGTGCCGCGCGCTCATGAGCGAGCCCAGGGCGACGCACAGCAGCAGTGCCGCGGCGGTGACGATGCGCCCGGTGCGCTCGAGCCCCCGCGCGACCGCCTCGGCGCTCGTGGCGCCGGCATCTCGCAGTTCGCGCATGCGCGAGAGCAGGAAGATGCCGTAGTCGGTCGCGAGTCCGAACGACATCGCGAAGATGAGCACGAGCGTGGAGGCCTCGATCGCGTGCGAGCTCGTGTAGCCGAAGAGCCCCTGGAGCGCGCCGTTCTGGAAGACGAGCACGAGCGCGCCGAACGTCGCAGCGATCGTGAGCAGGCTCGCGAGCAGCGCGAGCAGGGGCAGCAGCGCCGAACTCGTCATCAGGAGCACCGCGCCCGTCGTCGCGGCCGCGAGGATCACGATCGCGAGCGGCAGGCGCGCGGCGAGGCTGTGCTTGAGGTCGACCAGCGACGCGCTTTCGCCGCCGGCGAGCACCGAACCCGGCGCGGGGAGCGCCCGCACCCGTCGCACCAGACTCTGGCTCGCCCCCGATAGCGGCGGCGAGGCGGGCGCTACGTTCAGCTGCCACTCCCGGGACGCGAGCGGCGTCGGGCCTTCGACGGCGGCCACGTCGGGCAGCACGCGCAGGCGCGCGAGGTAGTCGGCGAGCTGCGCGCGCGTGGGCGACGCGACCCCGCTCGGCCTGAGAACCAGGAAGATCGGCGCGTGGGCCGATGCGGGATATGACTTCGCGATCGCTTCATCGACGACGCGCGCGCCCGAGCCGGCGGGCACGACGTTCGCGTCCACCTGCGTGAT
The DNA here is from genome assembly GCA_036270715.1 of Solirubrobacteraceae bacterium. Classification (GTDB taxonomy): domain Bacteria; phylum Actinomycetota; class Thermoleophilia; order Solirubrobacterales; family Solirubrobacteraceae; genus Palsa-744. The sequence goes on along the minus strand of DATBCA010000305.1, from coordinate 1,479 downwards.
GCGCACGCCGAGGACCGGCGCGCCGAGGCCGAGCATCAGCGCCGCCGCGGCCGTGGCGACGAGCACGGGCCGGCGTACGACCAGGCGCGAGATGCGCTCCCAGTGCGAATCGGTGCCGCGCGGCGCGCGCGCGGGTGGGCGCGCGCTCACGCGCGGCCCCAGCAGCGTGAGGATCGCGGGGAGCACGAGCAGCGCGCTCGCGCCGGCGATCGCCGCGACGAAGATCCCGCCGAAGCCGATCGAACGCAGGAACGCCTGCGGGAAGACGAGCAGGCAGCTCATCACGCCGGCGATCGTCAGCGAGCTGAACGCGATCGTGCGACCCGCTGTGCGCATCGTGCTCGCGAGCGCCGCCGCGCGCGCGGGCGCTGACGAGAGCTCCTCGCGATAGCGCGAGACGAGCAGCAGCGCGTAGTCGACCGCGAGCCCGAGCCCGAGCGCGCTGACGATGTTGAGCGCGTAGAGCGACACGCTCGTCGCCTCGCTAAGGAGACGCAGCACCGCGAGCGTGCCGACGATCGCGAGCGCGCCGATCACCAGCGGCAGCACCGCCGCGACCGCGCCGCGGAACACCCACAGCGCGAGCAGCAGCAGCAGCGGAAACGCGATCAGCTCCGCGCGGATCAGGTCGTGCTGGGCCGTGTCGTTGCCCTGCGCGTAGAACGCCGCGAGGCCGCCGAGCGTCGTGCCGCCCGCGCGCGAGATGCGCGCCTGCACGCGGCGCGCGGCGTCGAGCTGCGCCGAGATCGAGCGCGCGCGCAGCGAGCCGACGACGAGCATCGAGCTGCCGTTGCGCGCCAGCAACGCCGGGGAGGGGGTGGTGTAGTAGTCGCGCACCTGTGCCGTCAGCGGGTCGGCGGCGATCGCGCGCGCCGCGCTCGTGACGGCGGCGCGCGCGTCCGGGCTCCCGGGGCCGGTGGGCGTCTGGACGAGCGCGATCAGGCCGAAGTACGGGTCGACTCCCGTCGCGCGCTCGATCGCCGTGCGCGCGGCGACGCTCTGCGAGCCGGGGTCGTCGGAGCTGAACGGCTGCAGCGAATGGGTGACTTCAGACGCGAGCACCGCCGCGCCCAGCAGCAGCAGCGCCGCAAACGCGAGCGTTCGCCTGGGCGCCCGCACCGCGAGTCCCGTCACCGGTTCCGCGGCGCCGAACGCTCGGATGCGCGGCGCATCCAGCGACTATGATCCGTCGTGCCGCAGTGGAGGTGCGCGAACTCGGAGGAGGCTCGTTTGGCCTTGGTCATGAGCAGTGAGCAGCCCAGGCGGCGAGCACGCGCCAGGCGGTGAGCAGGTTTGAACAAGTCTAATCGCAGCAGCGATGCGGCAACCCGCCTCGTCGGCCGTGCGCAGGAGATCGCCCGGGTCGAGCGGCTGCTGCGGGCGACAGACGCGAGCTACCCGCGCGTGCTTCAGATAACGGGCGAGGCGGGGATCGGCAAGACACACCTGCTCGCGGTCGCGGTGGAGCGCGCGAGCGAC
>DATBCA010000304.1:0-10967 GCA_036270715.1 Solirubrobacteraceae bacterium | reverse complement strand
CGAGGCCTTCACGCGACTGCCGGCCGTCGTCGCGGCGGCTGCCGCCACGGGCTCGGGCGCGGCCGCCGGTGCCGTGGCCGCCTCCTCGCCGCTCGGCGGCGTGGCAGCGGGCTCGACCGGCACCGCGTCGGGCGCGGCACTCACCTCCTCCACGCCCACCCAGGCGATCCTTGCTCCCACCGGCAGGGTGTCGCCCTCGGCGGCGAGCGTCCGCAGCACGCCGTCCTGGTCGGAGGGGTAGTTCATCGTCGCCTTGTCGGTCTCGATCTCGACGAGGTCCTCGCCGCGCGCGACGTGATCCCCGTCGGCCTTCAGCCAGCGCAGGATCGTCCCCTCCTCCATCGTGTCGGAGAGGCGCGGCATGACGATGTCGCCCATCAGCTGCCTCCGGCGGACGCGCCGGGGCGCTCGAGCACGGCGAGCGCGGCCGCGACGACGTCGCCCTCGTGCGGGTACGCGGCATCCTCGAGCGGCTTCGAGTACGGCATCGGCGCGTCGGCGCCGGAGACGCGCCGAACGGGCGCGTCGAGATCGTCGAAAGCCTGCTCGGAGATGAGCGCCGCGAGGTTCGCGCCGACGCCGCCGTGCGGCCAGCCCTCCTCGACGACGACGCAGCGGTTGGTCTTCGCGACCGAGGCGAGGATCGTGTCGAGGTCGAGCGGGCGCAGCGTGCGCGGGTCGATGACCTCGGCGTTCACGCCGTGCTCGTCGGCGAGCGCCGCCGCGGCGCGCTCGCTCGTGCGCGCCATGCGCGAGACGCCGACGATCGTCACGTCCGAGCCCTCACGCACGGTGCGCGCGTGCCCGAAGCGCACGAGCCCTTCCTCGCCGTCGGGGACCTCTTCGCTGACGCCGTAGAGCGACTCGTGCTCGATGAAGATCACGGGGTTGTCGTCGCGAATCGCGACCTTCAGCAGGCCCTTCGCGTCGGCGGCGGTAGCCGGCGCGGCGACGAGCAGCCCGGGGACGTGCAGGAACATCGCCTCGAGGCAGTGCGAGTGCGTCGGCCCGAGCTGGTGGCCGGCGCCCTGCGGCATGCGCACCACGAGCGGCACGCTGACCTGGCCACCGAACATGTAGCGGACGTGCGCTGCGCTGTTGACGATTTGGTCGAACGCGAGTAGGGAGAAGTTGATCGTCATGAGCTCGACGACCGGGCGCAGGCCGGTCATAGCGGCGCCGACGCCGAGGCCGACGATCGTGTTCTCGGAGATCGGAGTGTCGCGCACGCGCCGTTCTCCGAACTCGTCGAGCAGGCCGGCGGTGACTTTGAATGCGCCTCCGAACACGCCGATGTCCTCGCCCAGGAGGATCACGCGCTCGTCGCGCGCGAGCTCCTCGCGCAGGGCGGCGTTGAGCGCGTCGCGGTAGCGCATCTGCGCCATCAGAGCCCGTGCCTGTAGGTCGTGTGTGACGGGGATGTTCGAGACTCCGCCGATCGCGAGATCGGCCAGCGACGGGCATCGCGCACATCCGGGCGTGCAGTGCCTACCGGCATAGGCCCTTAGGAGGCCTCCTCGCTGAGGCCTACCGCGTCCGTCATCTGCTGCGCGATCTCGTCCTCGCCGGGCTCCTCGCCTGCCCGGTCCCGAGCCGCTCCGGCGTCGCCGCGGCGCAGCTCGGTCGTGTGCAGCGAGTACGAGCCGCGGACCTCGCGGTCGAGCACGTACACGTCTTCATACAGCGACTGCTGCGCGGGCAGCGGCGAGGCGTCGGCGAACTCGACCGCGGCGTCGACGCGCGCGAGCGCGTCTGCGTCGAGGAGTGCGCGCGCGGCCTCGTCGAGCACGCCCTCGCGCACGAGCAGGTCGCCGAAGGCGGGGATCGGGTCTCGTGCGCGCCACTGCTCGACCTCCTCCTTCGAGCGGTACTGCTCGGGGTCGGCCATCGAGTGGCCGCGGAAGCGGTAGGTGACCGCCTCCACGAGCAGCGGGCGGCGATCTTCGCGCACGCGCTCGACCGCCTCGCCGACGACGCCGTGCGTGTCGAGCACGTCCATGCCGTCGCAGCGCGTTCCCGGCACACCGAGGCTCTCGCCCTTGCGCTGCAGGTCGGTGACCGCGGAGTGCCGTCGCAGCGCGGTCCCCATCCCGAACTGGTTGTTGGTGACCATGAACACGATCGGCAGCCGCCAGAGAGCGGCGATGTTGAGCGTTTCGCCGAATGTGCCCTGGTTGCTGGCGCCGTCGCCGAACACGCACAAGGTGATCTCGTCGGTGCCCTTGTAGTCGCTCGCGAGCGCGATCCCCGCGGCGATCGGAAGGTTGCCGCCGACGATCCCGTAGCCGCCCATGAAGCGGTGCTCGAGGTCGAACATGTGCATCGACCCGCCGCGCCCGCGCGAGCAGCCGTCGACGCGCCCGAACAGCTCGGCCATCACCTTCTCGGGTGGCGTCCCGCGCACGAGCGCGTGCCCGTGCGAGCGGTACGTTGAGATCAGGTAGTCCTCATCGCGCAGCGCGCGCGCGGAACCCACGATCGTGGCCTCCTCGCCGATCGACAGGTGCAGGAAGCCGCCGATCTTCGCGCGCGCGTACATCTCCGCCGCCCGCTCCTCGAAGCGGCGGATGAGCGTCATGCTCTGCAGCCACTCTCTCGCGATTGCCGGATCAGGGAGTGTGCCCACCGCCGTCCACGCTAGCGCTCGACCGCGCTCCAGCGAGCGAGGAACTCGTCCGCTTCGAGCATCGACATCTCCTCGCGCAGCGCACGCGCGAGCTGCGTGGCGGCGTGCGGCGGGCGGTCGAAGAAGAGCACCACTTCACCGCTGTCGATCTCGACCACCTCGACGTGGTCCGAGCGCTCGACGTCGGCGAGCAGCGCGGGGGCGCGCCCGCAGCGCGTGACGATCAGCCGGAACGCGCGATCGGCTCTCATCTCGCCCCGGAGCGCGTCATCGCGCGCATGTGCGCAGCCGCTCGCTCGAGCGCGGCCTCGCCGGCGTACACGCGCTCGTCGACGAGCACCGCCGGCACTGTGTGAACACCCGCGCGCGCCGCGCGCGCGGTCTGCTTGCGCAGCTCGGCGTCGGTCGAGCGCAGCTCCGCGGCCTTGAGCACGGCGGACGGATGCATCTCGCACGCCGCGGCGGCAATCAGGACGTTGTCGCGCTCCTCGAGGTTTCGCCCGCCGGCGTACGCCTGCCGGAACGCAGCCTGCGCGAACGCGACCGCGCGGCCGATCGAGCGCGCGTACGTGGCGACGAGCATCGCGAGGGTGCTGTCGAACGGAAACGGCTGCGGCCAGCGCAGCGGCTGGATGCGGAGTGCGCGCGCGCGACGCTCGACCTCGGCGCGCGGTACCTCGGGGCCGAATTCGGCCGGCATCTCGATGCGCCCGGCGCCATCGTTGCCGATGTCGGCGCGATCGCCGAGCGCGAGCTCGCTCGCGAGAACTGGCTGCCACTCGGCGGGCTCGGGGAGGGCGTCGAGCACGCGCTCGGCGGCGAGATAAGAGAGCGGGCTCGCGAGGTCGAAGTAGAACGCCGCCACCGTCAGACGCTTGATGAGGCGGTCGTGTCTGCGACTGCCGGCGTGCGGATGGTCGAGTGGAGGATCGTGGCGTGGGCCATCAGCCGTGGATCAGCCAGCCGTCGGCCGCACGGCCGGCCTCCATGACGGCCTCCGAAAGCGTCGGATGTCCGTGGATGATGCGCGCGACCTCCGCGTAGCCGCCCTCGAGCTCGCGAACGTTGACGAGCTCCTGGATTAGCTCGGTCGCGCGCGCGCCGACGATGTGCCCGCCGAGCAGCTCGCCGTATCGCGACTCGCCAACGAGCTTCACGAGGCCGGTACGGTCGCCGTACACCGTCCCGCCCCCGACCGCGCCGTACGGGACCTTGCCGATGACCACGTCATAGCCCTGCTCGCGCGCCTCGGCCTCGGTGAGCCCGAAGGAGCCGACGTTCGGCGAGCAGAAGGTCGCGCGCGGGATGTCGATGTACACGATCGGCTTCGTGGGGATGCCGGCGCTGTCCTCGACCGCGATGATCCCCTCGTCGGAGGCCTTGTGCGCGAGCGCGGGTCCGGCGACGAGGTCGCCGATCGCGTACACGCCGCCGCGCGTCGTTCGCAGCGCGCCGTCGACGCGTACGAGTCCGCGCTCGTCCAGCTCGACGCCCGCCTGCTCGAGCCCGAGCCCCTCGACGTCCGCCCGGCGCCCCGCGGCGATCACCAGCCAGTCGGCCTCCGCGCGCTCGCCGCCGACGGAGAAGCTCACGCTGCTCTCGCCGCGCGCGACGTCGGCGATCGGCGAACCGGTATGCACCGCGACGCCCTGGCGCTTGAGCCCGCGCTCCACGAGCCGCGAGATGTCCGCGTCCTCGGTCGGCAGCACGCGGTCGAGAGCCTCCATCAGCACGACGTCGCTGCCGAGCCGCGCGAAACCCGAGGCGATCTCGGTCCCCGAGGCGCCCGCGCCGACGACGGCCAGCCGCGCCGGGAGCTCCGCGAGCGCCCATGCCTCCTCGGTGCCGATAACGCGACCGCCGAGCTCGACCCCGGGGATGGGACTGGGCACCGAGCCCGTCGCCAGGATCACCGTTGCGGCGTCGATCGTCTCGCCACGCACGTCCACGTCGGCGCCGGCGGTGAGCGTGCCGTCGCCCTCGATGAGGTCGATCGCGTTTTTCTTGAACAGCCCGGAGACGCCCGAGGTGAGCGTGTGCACGACTTTCTCGCGGCGCGCCTGAACGGCCGCGTAGTCGACCTCGACGGAGGCGACATTGAGTCCGAACTGGCCCGCCTCGCGAATCTCGTCGAGCAGATCCGCCGAGCGCAGCAGCGCCTTCGCGGGGATGCACGCGTAGTTCAGGCAGCGACCACCGACCGCGCCCCGCTCGACGACAGCGGTCTTCTTGCCGAGCTGCGCGGCCCTTATCGCGGCGACGTAGCCGCCCGGCCCCGAGCCGACAACGACGACGTCATGCGAGGACTCTGCCACGGGGGCTGAGCCTATCGAAGCGCCTGCGGTCGCTTCGGGCGCGCTCGCGGCGCGCGCCGGGCTAGGACCCGCCGCCCCCTTCGCGCCGGGCCGGATCGGTCGCCTGAATGCGCCCCATGACGCCGATCAGCTTCCAGAAAAGGGCTCCCGCGAGCGCGATCGAGGCCGCGCATCCGAGCGCGGCGACGATCGTCGAGGCGACGACGAGCGCGAGCGAGGTGACGATGATCTGGAAAGCGAGCAGCGACTCGAACGCGAGCACGGCCCCGTAGCGCACGCGGTACATGCCGTTGGCGAGCGCCGCGAACACGCCCACGAGGAAGATCGCGCCTGGAAGCGAGCCACCGTGACGGCTGAGGTCGTGGATCGTGAGTGCGCCGAGGAGCACCGCGACCGCGAGCGCGACGCAGACCGCGATCGACACCCACAACGCGGCTGGTCGCTCGCCGGGAGCCAGCGGCCGCGGCGCGGGACGCGCGCGCTCGCTGGGGGGTCGCGTCTGATCGCTCTGCGCGCTGGCCATGCCTCAGCTCATCGCCGGCGGCGCCGCGGCGTCGAGCTGCGCGTGCAGCTCGCGAGCGGCTCGCTCGGGATCGTCGGCGCCGGCGATCGCGCGCAGGATGACGGCGCGGGTGGCGCCGGCGGCGAGGACCTCGTCGAGGTTGCGCGAGTCGAGGCCGCCGATCGCGAAGAAGGGGACGCGCGCGTGTGTGCTCGCGTACGCGACGAGCTCGGCGCCGACCGCCGGGCGCCCGGGCTTCGTGGGCGTCTCGTGCACGGGGCCGACGCCGATGTAATCCACGAGCGGAGAGCCGTCGCCGGCGTGTGCTTGCACCGCGTCGATCTCCGCGCGCGCGTGCGTGGAAAGGCCGATGAGCATCTCCCGGCCGATGATCGCTCGCACGTCCTCCACGGGCATGTCGTCCTGGCCGACGTGAACTCCGTCGGCGCCGGCCGCGCGGGCGAGTTGTGGCGAGTCGTTGACGACGAACAACGCGCCGAGCCCTTCGCACACGAGCGCAAGGTCGGTCGCAAGCTCGAGGAGCTCCGCGTCGCTCCTGTCCTTCTCGCGTAGCTGCACGATGTCCACTCCACCGGCGACGGCCGCCCGCGTGATCTTCCCGAGCCGCTTTTCGTGCTCGCTTGGGTCGGCGCCCGGAGGTGCTGACGGCAGCACGAGGTAGAGGCGCGCGGCGGCGAGGCGCGCACGTCTTCTGTCCGCTGCGCCGCCGGCGCTCACGATCGATCGGCGAAGGCTCGGACGACCGCCGTGGTCGCATCGTCGGCGGGGAAGAACGACTCGATCGAGAGCTCGGCGACGGTGATGTCGGTCGCGGTGCCGAACACGGTGTTAGTGCTGATGAAAGAGAGGACGACGTCACCCGCACGCACGCGCAGGGGCACGGCGATGTCGCTCGAGTCGAGGTCGATCGGCGCGTGGGGACCGGCACCGGGCAGCTCGCTGAGCTCCTCGTGGAGCGCCGCGAGCGCGGGGTCGCCGGTCGAGACCGCCTGGCGGCCGAGGCGGTCGAGCAGGTGCGCGCGCCATTCGGCGAGGTTGACGATCCGCGGTGCGACACCGTCGGGGTGAAGGCTGAGGCGCAGCACGTTGACCGGCGGCTCGAGCAGCTCTGGCGCGACGCCCTCGGTGAGCATCGCGACGGCGCTGTTGCCGGCGACCATCCCCCAATGACGGTCGATGACGACAGCCGGATACGGCTCGTGGCCCCGCAGCACGAGGTCGATTGTTTCGCGCACAGGGCCCATCTCGGGCTCCTCGAGCCCGCGCTGACCGTACGCCGGCGCGTAGCCGGCTGCGAGCAACAGCTGATTACGTTCCCGCAGCGGCACGTCGAGCCGCTCAGCGAGCAGCAGCACCATCTCGGCGCTCGGCCGCGAGCGCCCGGTCTCGACGAAGCTGACGTGCCGTGCCGAGACGCCTGCCTCGAGCGCGAGATCGAACTGACTGAGCCTGCGGCGTAGGCGCCACTCGCGCAGAAGCAAGCCGACGCGAGAGGTGGTTTGGACCTCGGACACGGCCCGAGCGTAGCGCCGCGCGCGCCGGCGGCGATTACCTCCGAGGTCATGGAAGTCGCGCCCGCGTCGTGCCAGCCTCGGCGTGCTCGCACTAACAAGACGAAAAGGAGGCACGAGCGATGGCCGACGTGAAGACACTTATCGACGACTACATCTGCGCCTGGAACGAGAAGGACCCCGACCGCCGCAAGGAGCTTGTCGCTCGGGCGTTCGCGGGCGATGCCGACTACCTGGACCCGCTGATGCGCGGCGAAGGGCACGGGGGCATCGACGCGATGATCGCGGCCGTTCAGGAGAAGTACTCCGACTACCGGTTCACGCTCGCCGCGGGCCCGGACGCGCACAACGACCGCGTGCGATTCTCGTGGCACCTCGTCGGCAACGGCGGCGGCGAGCCCGTCGCGACGGGATTCGACTTCGCCACCCTCGCGGAGGATGGTCGTCTCCGGTCGGTCACCGGGTTTCTCGAGACGCCCGCGAGCTGAGGCGCGGCGTATGCTCGCGGCGCCCTGTGGCGCGGGCAGCGCCCGCCTCGTAGGCGCGCCGCGAGCGCGGCCCGGCCGTGCAGCAAAGGACGGAAATGATCTTCTCTGAAATCGCGCCTGGCGCAGGAGTGTGAGCAGCATGAGCGACAAACTCACCCTGTACGTGTGTCACATCGACGACGGAGGGCCGCCGCCGCACGCGTGCCGTCGCGCTCAACGCGCGCTGCGCGAGGCGGGGCACGACTTCGACAAGGTCGTGCACGCGAGGGGCCACCTATTCGGGCTCTTCACCAAGGGGCGGCGCCCGGAGCTGAAGGCGATGAGCGGCCAGGAGCAGCTCCCTGTGCTGCGGCTGCCCGACGGCACGACGATCAACCGCAGCGCGGCGATCATCGCGTGGCGCAGGAGAACGCGCCGTTGCCGAACGGGTAGCGGCCGCGCCGGAGCGGCGCGGCACTAGCATCAAACGCAGTGCCCGCGCAGGCCCGGACAGCGGACGTGATCGTGATCGGCGGAGGCATCGTCGGCCTCGCGGTCGCGCTGTCGGCGCGCGAACGCGGCATGGAGGTGACGCTGCTCGAGCGCGAGCGCGTGGGAGCGGGAGCGTCGAGCGTCGCGGCGGGGATGCTCGCGCCGGTCGCGGAGGCGGAGTTCGGCGAGGCGGCGGCGGTGGTGCTGCAGCTGGGCCTGCGCGCGGCGGCGATGTGGCCCGAGTTCGCGCTGCGCATCGAGGAGGCAGCCGGCGAGGATGTCGGCTACCGGCGGGCGGGCACGCTGATGGTCGCGCGCGACGAGGACGAGGCGCGCGAGCTCGAGCGTCAGATCGCGTTTCGCGAGGCGCTCGGCCTCGAGACGGTGCGGCTGCGCCCGAGCGAGGCGCGCGAGCGCGAGCCGGCGCTCGCGCCGATCGTGCGGCTGGCGATGGAAGCCCCGAACGACCACTCAGTTGAACCGCGGGCGGCGCTGCGCGCGCTGCGCGCCGCGTGCGAGCGCGCGGGGGTGATCATCGAGGAGCAAACGCCCGCCGGCGCGCTCGTGACCGACGCGCCCGGCGCGCGGGTGCTCGGCGTGAAGCTCGCGGGCGAGCGCGACGGCGAGACCGTCGCGGCGGGCGACGTGGTGATCGCGACGGGCGCGTGGAGTGCCGGCGCGGTTTCGCTTCCGGCACACGCGAGCGTGCGCGTGCGGCCGGTGCGCGGGCAGGTGCTGCGCCTGCGCGACCGCGCGGGCCCGGGGATGATCGGGCGGGTCGTGCGCGCGCAGCGAAGCTACCTTGTCCCGCGCGCGGACGGTCGCTACGTGCTCGGCGCGACGGTGGAGGAGCGCGGCTTCGACCTCGCGCCGGCGGCGGGCGGGGTGTACGAGCTGCTGCGCGACGCGCACGAGGTGGTGCCGAGCTCGAGCGAGCTCGAGATCGAGGAGCTGTGCGTGGGGCTGAGGCCGGGCACGCCCGACAACCTCCCGCTGATCGGAGCGGGCGCGCTCGAAGGCCTGTGGTGGGCGACGGGGCACTACCGAAACGGGATCCTGCTCGCACCGCTGACGGGCGAGCTCATCGGCACGCTCCTCGCAGGAGAGCCGGCCGCCGAGCCCGAGATCCTCGCCGCGTGTGCGCCAGCGCGGTTCGCGGACGCTCGCGGCGCGACGGGCGAGAAGGTGGGCGCGCGGTGATCGTGGTCAACGGCGAGCGCTGCGCGGTGAACGCGGGCGACTCGATCGCGGCGGTGCTCGCGCACCTGGATGTCGCGCCCGACGCGCGCGGGATCGCGGTGGCGGTCGACGGGGAGGTGGTGCCGCGCCCGCTGTGGGAGTCGTTCAGCCTGCCCGCGGATGCGCGCGTCGAGGTGCTGACGGCGATGCAGGGAGGATGATGGGTCGATGGGCGATCGCGTGAGCGCTCCAACCCCGTCGACGAACGGCGTCGCCGCCGACGATCCGCTGACGATTGCGGGCCGCACGCTGCGTTCGCGCCTGCTGCTCGGAACGGGCGGCTTCGCGTCCCTGTCTCTGCTCTCCGAGGCGATCGCGGCGAGCGGGAGCGAGCTCGTGACGGTCGCGCTGCGGCGCATCGACCCGTCGGCGCGCGGCTCGCTGATCGACGTGATCGAGGACGCGGGCGTGGGCCTGCTCCCGAACACCGCCGGTTGCTTCACCGCGCGCGACGCGGTGCTCACGGCGCGGCTCGCGCGCGAGGCGTTCGAGACGGACTGGATCAAGCTCGAGGTGATCGGCGACGAGGACACGCTGCTGCCGGACGCGCCTGAGCTTCTGCGCGCTGCGGAGGAGCTGGTGGCAGACGGCTTCGTCGTTCTGCCCTACACAACGGACGATCCCGTGCTCGCGCGCCGGCTCGAGAGCGTGGGCTGCGCGGCGGTGATGCCGCTCGGCGCGCCGATCGGGAGCGGCATGGGAATCCGCAACCCGTACAACATCGCGCTGGTGCGCGAAGCGGTGCAGGTGCCGGTGGTGCTCGACGCGGGCATCGGCACGGCGTCCGACGCGGCGCTGGCGATGGAGCTGGGATGCGACGCGGTGCTCGTGGCATCGGCGATCTCGCGCGCGGAGGATCCCGTGCGCATGGCACTCGCGGTCAGCGCGGCGGTGCGCGCGGGGCGGCTGGCGCGCCAGGCGGGCCGGATTCCCTCGCGCCACTACGCGCGGGCTTCCTCTCCTCGGGAGGGCCTCGCAGACTTCAGTCGCGCGGCGGCGGAGCGCGTCAGCTGACGACTTCGATCGTCCCGTTCATCGTCACGGGGTGGATCGTGCAGAGGTAGTGGAGCACCCCCGGGCGCCGGAGACGGACCTGGAAGCTCGCGCCCGGCGCGAGCCTGCCCGACGCGAAGCTCGACGGCCCGCTGCGGCTGGTGACGTTGTGGACGACGGTGTCGAAGTTCGTCCAGCGAATCGTGCTTCCGACCTTCACGCGGATCGCGTCGGGGTGGATCGTGATGTTGCGATAGGCGATCTGCACGACGCCGCTGAGCACGGGCGCACCGGCGGGCGGCGAGGCGTACTTGGGGGCTTTGAACTGCGTGAGGCTCGCGCCGGGCCTGATGGCGCCGGCGGGCACGCTCGACGTGCCGGATGAGCGGCGCGTCTGCGAGCTCGAGCCCGAGCCACCGCAGCCGCTCGCGAGCGCGAGCGTGCCGAGCGAGAGCAGCATCACGAGGGTGCGGCGCATGTTCGGCGAGCGTAGCGAGCGTGTGTCTGGCGCGAGGCATACACCTACACTGGCTCGTTCACGATGCCGAGGCATTTCCTGACGGGCTTGGAGCTGAGCGCGGACGAGCTGCGCGCGCTGCTGGTGCGCGCCGAAGAGCTCAAGCGAGCGCCCCTGTCCTCGCGTGCGCTCGAGGGCCGCAGCGTTGCGCTGATCTTCGAGAAGCCCTCGACGCGCACGCGCGTCTCCTTCGAGGTGGGCATCGACGAGCTGGGCGGACACGCGGTCGTGCTGCGCTCGGACGAGCTGCAGCTCTCGCGCGGGGAGGCGCTGCGCGACACCGC